>JAGVYD010000014.1 GCA_018303405.1 Candidatus Woesearchaeota archaeon
TTATTATCAGAAAAGAAAAAGTTTATTGCTCGCCTTTGAACTTTGAAATTCATCTCTGGGCTAAAGCCCAGAGGTTTCTTTCAAAGGCTCGCCCTAAACATTTTGTTTTAAAAAATGTTGAAGTCGGCAATTATGAAGATTGGATAAAATACAGTGATCATGTTCCGATTATTATTGATTTTGAAGATTAAAATTTCTGTCACCATTCAAAACAACATTCTCGGATTGCTCAGATATCTAAGAAAAGCAAGTTTCCGTATCGATTTATCTGCCAGATATCAGAAATTATCCGAGAACTGTCATCTGGGGCTTGTAGCGTTTCTGCGGAAAGCGCCATAGACGACAACCCTAAAATTTCAGGTTTTTTCTGTGTTCACGACGATAGAATAACAATTCCCTCATTATAAATCTTTGTTCAATTAACTACTTTTCAGAAAGTACAATGTTTAACAAGTGCTATCTTTAACCGATAACATTAATAATGATGGGGCTTTATGCCGCCCCATGAACAAGGCAGTTTGGATTGCAATTGTTGCAGTTGCTTTATCATTTGCGGGTGCATTTTATTTTTACGGGAAAATGCCTGACAGGGTTGCATCGCATTGGAATGCCAGTGGCGAAGTTGATGGCTACATGCCGAAATTCTGGGGCGTGTTTCTCATGCCCATTGTATCTGTTGCTGTTTTGCTGTTGCTGGTTATTATCCCGGCCATAGACCCGAAGAAAAAAAATATTGATGAGTTCCGGCCGTATTTTGACTGGTTCATTGCATTGATGATGCTTTTCCTGCTCTATATATACTCCCTTACAATAGCCTACAATCTCGGGCATGAATTTGACATGGGCAAGATGATTATGCCGGCATTGGGCGTCCTGTTCTATTATATTGGGATACTCATGGGCCACGCAAAAATGAACTGGACCATTGGGATTAGGACGCCGTGGACTCTCAGCGATGAAAAAGTCTGGGACAAACCCCATAAGCTCGGCGGCAAGCTCTTCAAGGCTGCGGGGATTATATCCATTTTATCATTCTTTATGCCGGATTACCAGTTTATCATCGTGATAGTGTCGATAATGCTGGCTGCAATTGTTTCAGTGGTTTATTCTTACCTGGAGTATAGGAACGCCAAGGAGCGAAAGATTAAATAACAAGCAGCAAAAGATCATTCTTATCCGGGTTAATATCAAAATGGCACCAAGAAGGAAGGCGAAGAGGGCAATTTACCATAATATAAAATTCCGATATGGAAAAGGTATTTTAATTTCTATTGCTATGCTTGTGCTGGCAGTCCTCTCAGGATGCTCTGGGAGCCTGCTGCCTGACAGCCAGGACCTGGTTTGCTTTAAGGAAGTGTGCTTTGAAATTGAGCGCGCGACAACTCCAGTTGACAGGGAACGGGGACTGATGAACAGGGAAAGCCTTGACGAGCAGGCCGGCATGCTCTTTATTTTTGAGAGGGAGGGGATTTATGGCTTTTGGATGAAAAATACCCTTATCCCCCTCGATATCATATGGATTAATAAGGACGGCAAGGTGGTGCACATTGCGCCGAATGCCCAGCCTTGCAGCGGGGAACCATGCACGCTTAATGAGCCAACTGCGCCGGCAAAATACGTGCTTGAAATAAATGCCGGCCTTGCGGAAAAACTGGGCATAAAAACTGGCAGCCAGGCTGACATTGTTGCAAAAAGTTAAAAGCATGGTGTTTCTGGTATCCTAAAAAAGGGGTCTTGAAATTTATCAGCAGGTTGATTAGGTGGATTAATTGTTTTTCCGAAATTTTCTTCAGGAGGAAACAGCATGCCCATTGTACAGGTGGAGAGGGTAGATAATGTTGGAAAATATGCCATAGCAAGGCTGCCAAATAATGCCACGGCCAAGCTTACCAGCAGTTATATTAGGAATATAGCTCCGGGTGATATTGTCCTTGTGCAGCGCAGTGCGATTGGCCCTTATGAGGGTATTAGGAATGTCGGGACATATGGATATCATAAAGCAACTGAAACTGAGAGAGAAGCGTTATTTGCGCCAGAACAGGTAATTGATATAATTTTGCACGACAATGTCACTCAGGACATGCTAGTAGTGGGGATGTTTAAGGATATAACAGAACTCATTCCGGATAGTGTTGCCAGTCATATGCATGTAGAGAAAGAAGGAACAATCATGGATAATTCCGGTGAACTGAAAAAAGTTTATGCTTTGCTAAAACCGCATGAGAAAGATGTGGAGACCATAAAGCAATTGACCATGCTTGGAAAAAGATATGTAAGTGCCCATTTCAGAAATATTTACAACTCCAGTCAATTTGTAAGCAGCATGATTGGATTTGTCAGGGGCCCAAGAAGGAGGGCGCTGGAACTGGGGGATAAAGTGCGGGCACTGATTGAGGCAACTCCGGAAAAACAGGCTTAGTGGCCAGTGTGATTATTTCTTGGATAAAATTTTTAAGCGATGCCGGCTAATGCTTGTTTATGGAAGAGCAAATAATCCTTGTCGACCAAAATGACAGGGAAATCGGCGCCGGGGAAAAAACCAGCGTGCACAAAAAAGGGCTGCTGCACCGCGCCTTCTCTATATTAATTTTGAATAAGAACGGGGAAATGCTTCTTCAGCAGAGGGCAAACATTAAATACCATTCAGGCGGCAAATGGAGCAATGTGTGCTGCGGGCATCCGCGGCCAAGCGAATCCATAGAAAAGGCCGCGGAGAGAAGGCTGATGGAAGAGATAGGCATTAAATGCGCGCTCAGGGAGCTTTTTACATTCATCTACAAGGTTGGGCTTGACAACGGCCTGACCGAGCACGAATTTCTCCATGTTTTCATCGGGGAATTCAATGGCGCCCCTGAGCCCAATCCCGATGAGGTGGATAATTGGGAATGGACCGGAGTTGATGAGCTTCAGCAGGGCATGAAGGTGCATCCTGGAAAATACACTTATTGGTTTAAGATTGCATTTGAAAAATATATGGGCAATTATGCGGATTATAAATAAGGGGCAATGGCAAAATGAGGGACAATAGCATCTTGTGCGCAGAAATTGTGTATATGGATATAGACGTCACAACAATAAGATTTATAAAGCCCTGCTAAATCCCAATTCCGACGCATTTATGCGTCCTTATACTGAAAGAGTGGGGAACATTGTTTAATGAGGAGGTAATATAAAATGGCCAAGAATAAGGAACATATTAACCTGGTTGTTATCGGGCATGTCGATCACGGCAAATCAACCACAGTTGGACGACTTTTGTATGATTCTGGAAATATTGACGAACAGTCTATGAGAAAGCTCAAGGACAAGGCTAAGGAACTTGGAAAAGTCGGATTCGAGTTCGCATTCATTATGGACAACCTGAAGGAAGAGCAGGAAAGGGGAGTCACAATTGACCTTTCACACAAGAAATTCGAGACTCCGAAGTATTATTTCACAATAATCGATGCGCCTGGCCACAGGGACTTTATCAAGAACATGATTACAGGGGCATCACAGGCAGACGCGGCAATTCTGATTGTTTCAGGCAATGCAAGCGATGGCGTGCAGGCCCAGACAAAGGAGCATGTGTTCCTTTCAAAGACTTTGGGTGTCCAGCAGCTCATTGTTGGCGTGAACAAGCTCGACATGGTCGGCTATGACCAGAAGAGGTATGAAGCTGTTAAGGCTGAGGTGTCAAACCTCCTGAAAACAGTTGGCTACAAGCCTGATGAAGTGCCATTCATTCCATTGGCTTCCCTTAAGGGGGACAATGTCGCCAAGAAATCAGAAAATTTCCCATGGTGGACAGGCCCGACATTGCTTGAAGCCCTGGACCAGTTTAAGACTCCTGAAAAGCCAACCCAGCTCCCATTGAGGCTGCCAATCCAGGATGTGTATAACATCACAGGAATTGGAGTAGTCCCTGTAGGAAGGGTTGAAACAGGCATTATGAAAGTCAACGACAAGGTCATCGTCGTGCCAGGAAGGGAAGGCAAGGGCGTTACCGGCGAAGTCAAGACAATTGAGATGCACCATGAGCAGATGCAGCAGGCAGAGCCTGGCGACAACATCGGCTTTAACGTGCGGGGCCTGAACAAGAAGGATATCGCAAGGGGCGACGTCCTGGGCCATGTTGACAATGCTCCAACAGTTGCAACAGAGTTCACTGCGCAGATTGTGGTGCTGAACCATCCAACTGTTGTCACAGTAGGATATACGCCTGTGTTCCACATCCACACAGCACAGGTAGCGTGCCAGTTCATCGAATTGGTGAAGAAGCTGAACCCTGCAACAGGAGAAGTACTGCAGGAGAAGCCCGACTTTATCAAGAACGGCGATGCGGCTATCGTGAAAATCAAGCCAGTGCATCCCTTGGTAATTGAAAAATACAAGGATATCCCGCACCTGGCAAGGTTCGCGATAAGGGACTCAGGTTCCACAGTCGCAGCGGGCATGTGCATTGACCTGGTCAAGAAGTAAGCCTTCAACCTGTCTTTTATTGGACAGCACGGCTAACCAGGCATTGTCGTGTGGCAAACCCCTAGGCAATCAATGAGGAGAAAAAATGCAAAAAGCAAGGATCAAGTTGGCAAGCATTGATATTACAAAGATAAACCAAACTTGCCAATACATAAAAGAGATTGCTGACAAGACAGGGGTTGAAATCCGCGGTCCGATTCCTTTGCCCACAAAAAGGCTTAAGCTTACCACAAGGAAAGGCCCGGCAGGGAACGGCACAGCCACATGGGACAGGTTTGAGATGCGCGTCCACAAGAGGCTCATTGACCTTGGCATTGATGAAAGGGCCCTGAGATTGGTCATGAGGGTTCCGATTCCTGAAGGGCTTAACATTGAGATTGAGATGGTTGATGTTTGATTTTTATTTTATGATTTTTAATAAAAAAAGAGTTCTGTTTTTTGAAAAAAATAATCGGCAGGTAAAAAGCATGGCATCACAATATCATGAAGCAAAGAGAGAAAGGGATTCGTATTTAGCCAGGGCTGCGTCATACTCAACAGAAGGGAGATATAATGAGGCTCTATCCGCAATAAGGAAAGCCAGCGGAGTTCTCAGGAATCATAATATTAAATCAAGCAGCGACTTATACCAGGCAGTTTACAATGCTGAGCAAGGAGCCTACAAGTCATTGTTCCTTCAAAACCTGGAAGAGTCGAAAATTGCCCTCATAGACGAAAATCTGCGCGAAGCAAAAATCAGAGTGGATAGTGCAGTTGAATATTGGTCCAGGATAAGGCAAAATGATGAGTTAAGGTCGATTAAGGGTGTTACAAAGTTACAGGCCGGCCGCCAATACATAGAGCAGGTAAGGGACTGGCTGGAAAGCCCCGAGGGTTTCAAATCAATTGAGTCAATAATAAATGAGCATAATTCTGCATTAATGGTGCCAGATAGCAGCCGGCAATAGGCTTAAATCCGCAATTGACAAGCTGGCTCATTTTAGAGTAATGCGAAGTGAGGAAATTTTTCACCTTCTTTTCACTTGCGAGTGATATCCCTCGCAAAGGTTTTTATATCCCGTGCAATTTTAAAAATCAATGAGAAATTCGCAAGTGCTCAAGGAAATGCCTCTTAATCTTGTGGACTATGCAAGGGTTTTGCAGGCTCAGGGCTATAGGGTTTTGACTGCCAGGAGCGCTGAGGTTGCTGGCACAGGAAGGTATCTGCCGGGCAATGTCAGGGACAATTCTTTTTTCATGGACGGGCAGCCATGGTACAATATAGGCTTGGATGGAACCAAGTCAAATCCAAAGGTTTTTCAGAATGAATGGGAAGTGCTGAAGGCCAGCGGTGTTCTTGAACGGCGCGTCCTTGATGAGGACAAGGATGCAGTTTACATGGCATTTATGGCTGCCAAGGATGCCTTGGACGATGCCCGGATGAAGCCAGAGGAACTGAAAGGGGTCATTGTTGCCAGCATCAGCAACCCAAACAGGTATCCCAGCATGGCAGCGAAAATTACTGAGATGCTCGGCGCAAGAAATGTCAATTACGCCGTAGACTTGGCAGGTGCGTGTGCCGGCTCGTGTTTCGCGGTTGGCCATGCAGCAGACAGGATAATGTACAATGAACAGGGCCCATATTTGATAGTTGGGCTGGAGCATCTCACAAAGCAGGCAGATTATGTGGAGAGGGACATCAATTCCAACCTTTTCAGTGATGGGGCTGGAGCAATGATATTGAAGCCGGGCAGTGATTTGGAAAAGGGTGTGCAAGGCCTGGCAACTTCAGCCGACCCCCATGACAATAAGCTTAATTATATACTTCATGACGGCCGAAATATGTGCCGCATGGCCTTTGGCAAATATGTCTTCATCCATGCTTCCAAGACAATGGCTGACTTGGCGCAAAAAGCAGCTGATGCCGCAGGCTGGCACTTAGACGATGTCATTTTTGACCCGCATCAGGCAAATTTATGGATAATTCACAAGGCAGGGGACGTTGCAGGCGTGCCTCTTGAAAAAACCCTAATCAACGTCCATAAGTACGGCAACATGTCCAGCGCAACATGGCTCATTGCGCTTGATGAAGCCAGGAAAGAAGGCATAAACACAAACCAATGGGTCTATCTGCGCCACCTCAATAAATTAAAAAATATGAATGCCATTGGGATACATCCTGAATATAGGGAAAGGCCTCCGATGACACTGGAAGAGATGGACTTGGTTCTAAGCGGCACTGCATTGAAAAATGACCAGATTGCCCTTGATTATCGGGACTTGCTTAAAGTTGGCACTGGCCAGCAGCCAAGGCTAATTAAAGTTAAAGAGGGAAGCAAGGTTTTGGGGGATGCTTTCGGGTCAGGCCTTGTTGCCGGAGCAGTTCCAATACAGTTCTAGGTAATAAGTAGGTTTTTGAAGAAATAAATTTGGCAGCGCTTACAATATCTGCCTGACCTTTTCAATTGACTCTGCAACTTCTGCGCCGAGCTTTGTGAGGGCCAAAAGTTTCAGCCTGCCTGTTTTCTCAAAATTGACAAGGCCGGACTTCTGCATCTCCTGCAGGATTTTTACAACATGTGAATAGGTGCAGTCCACTGATTTTGCCAGCGCTGAAGCGTACATTTCGCCTTTGGCATTGTAGAGGTTGACAAGCATCATTGAGGGTTTCTCCCGAAAAAATGTGTTGAAGATTTTCTTGTTTTTCATCCCACTGCCCCTCGGTAAATTCATGCTAGCTAAAGCCCCGGCATCCGGGGCTTGACTGAAAATTATAGTTTATAGCATATATGTTGGAGTTTATAAATATTTTGTTTTGTCATTTTTTACAAAATTTGAAAAAGTTGGCAATGGAAAAATTTTTAAATGGATTTTTATGCAGATATATACAATAAGATGTATGCAACAAAAAAGATAAACGCAGTTTTCTTTGACCTTGACGGGACATTGGTGAGCCTTAATAATTTTTATTTCAGGATTGAGACTGAGAATTACCGCAAAATCTGGAACATAAGGCTGTCGAGGAAAGTCTGGAACGCCGGGCACGGCCTGCCGGAGAAGCCATTTGTCGAGAATATCCTAAAGCATTATGGCATCAGCAAGAAAGAAGCAGACAGGAAATTGCCCGCGCTATGGGCTGACCGGGCCAGGAGGATGAAAAAGGCAATTGCCGTGATAAGGGTAAGGCCATTGCCAGGGACAGGGGAGATTCTCCGACAGTTATGGAGAAGGAAAATCCCCATGGTCATGATAACGGGCAATACAAAAAATACAGGGAGCCAGGTTTTGAATGCTTCGGGCCTGAAAAAATATTTTGCCATGGACTGTTATGCCGACAAAGCCAGCAGCCGTGCAGTTTTTCTCAGAAAATCAATCAGGCTCTTGGAAAAAAGGATTGGGAAAAGGCTGGACAGGAAAAAAATCCTGGTCGTCGGGGACACAGTGCATGATATACTGAGCGGAAAAAGGAATGGTTGCCGGACAATGGCTGTAGCGACTGGCATAACCCCATTTTCTGAGCTCAAAAAGCACAGGCCCACTTACTGCCTGCCTAACCTTAAAAACACAAGCCAGTTCCTGTCATTGCTATGAATGAAAAGGATGATAATGAAGGGTTCCTTTTTCCCTTTGGGAATGTCCGCAACGAGCAGGACAAGCTTATTGTGGCCATCCGGCATGCGCTGAAGGAAAGGAAGCACCTGATAATACACGCGCCCACAGGATTGGGGAAAACCGTCGCCAGCCTCGGCCCTGCATTGAAATTTGCCATTGAAAACAAAAAAACTGTTTTCTTCCTCACATCAAGGCATACGCAGCATGTCATAGCAATTGACACGCTAAAGGCCATCAAGGAAAAGTTTGGGACGGAATTTTCAGCAACTGACATAATCGGAAAAAAGCACATGTGCATTTTCCCGGGCATGGATCGCACAACTTCCGGCGAATTTATTGACTACTGCCGCCAGCTGAGGGAGGAAGACAAGTGTGACTACTACACCAACTTCAGAAAAAACAACAAGGTAAGCGTCAAGGCAAGGACTGTTGCCGACGAGCTTAAGCGGGCAATAAACCACACTGAAAAAATAATTGAGGTTTCGGCGCAGGAAAAATTATGCCCGTATGAGATGGCAGCATTTCTTGGCAGCGAGGCCAAAGTCATCATAGGGGATTATTACTATCTTTTCAGCCCGGCAGTGAGGGATTCATTCTTCAGGCGCATTGAAAAAAAGATGGAGGATGCAATTGTCATTGTGGACGAGGCGCATAACCTGCCGGCGCGGCTGAGAAGCCTCATGAGCATACATATTTCGAGCTTTATCATGAAAAGGGCCATACAGGAAGCCAGGAAATTCAAGCATGAGGCAGTGCTGTCGCACCTTGTTGGCCTGCAAAATGTGCTCAACGCATTGTCAGGGGACCTCAAGGATGAGATGGCTGTTACAAGGGAATCGCTGATGGAGCCCGCAAGAAAGATTGCCGACTATGATATGATGGTTGAGGACATGGAGATGGCAGCTGAAAGCATCAGGAACAAGCAAAGATTCAGCTTTGTTGGAAGCGTTGCGAGATTCCTGGATGCATGGCGGGGCGAGGATGAAGGCTATGTCAGGGTATTGTCAGTTGGGAACTTTGCAGGGGAGCCTTATGTCAGGCTTGCCTACAACTGCCTTGACCCCAGCATCGTCACAAAGGATGCGATTGAAAGCTGCCATTCGATAATCTGCATGTCCGGAACGCTGACCCCCTCGACAATGTATGCTGACCTTCTGGGCTTTGACTCAAGGACCATGAGCATGGAATTCGGCAGCCCGTTTCCGCAGGACAATGTGCTGAGGATGGTCGTGCCTGACACCACAACAAAATACACCAAGCGAACCCCGCAGCAATTTGAGAAAATTGGAAAAATCTGTGCAGATATTGCCAATGCGGTTCCGGGGAATTCAGCATTTTTCTTCCCGAGCTACAGCCTGCGGGACACTGTCGCCAAAATTTTTACCAGGCATTGCACCAAAAAAATATTTTATGAGGACAGCAGGATGGACAAGGGGCAAAGGCAGGGCCTGCTGGAAAAATTCAAGAAGGAAAGCGTGAGCAAAGAGGGGGCGGTTTTGCTCGGCACTGCGACAGGCTCGTTTGGCGAGGGAATAGACCTGCCAGGCGATTTCCTCAAGGCAGTGGTGGTGGTAGGCCTCCCGCTCAATCCGCCTGATGTCGAGACAAAGGCGTTGATTGACTATTACAACAAGAAATATGGGAAAGGGTTTGATTATGCATACACTTTCCCGGCCATAACAAAATGCATGCAAAGCGCAGGGAGGTGCATAAGGAGCGAGACTGACAGGGGGATAATAGTCTTCCTGGATGAAAGGTTTGCCTTTCCGCACTATGCCAGGTGCTTCCCGCCCGACTATAATTTGAGGGTCACCAGCAGGTATATTGAGGAAATAAACAACTTCTTTAACATAAAAACATAAATTATAAATATAGATTTATCCATATAATGGCCCAGGTGTGCAAAGTGTCCAAAAAGAAAATATCCATAGTTATGGATAAAGATGTCTTTGAAGAGTTCAGGAAGTTCTGCGAAGCCAACAGCAGAGCTGGCCTCAGCTCGCACGGAAGCAAGGGAGATATTCTTCGCCGTGCTCAGAAATCTCCCGAACTGAGAGCTAAACATTTTTGGATGGTTCTACAATGAAAAAGAAAGTTTCCATGACAATAGACGATGACGTCTTTGAGGAATTCAGGAAGTACTGCGAAGCCAACGGCATGAAGATTTCCACAAAAGTCGAGGCAATGATGAAGGACACCATGAAAAACCTCAGCCTCGGGAAGTTTCTGAAGAAGTGAGAAAAAATGCTGAACACCTTGCTTGCATTATATTCACTGTCAGGAAACCATCAAATCGCCTGATGAACTAAGAACAAATGGCAAAAAGCATTATGCTGTAAAGAAGCTCAATGGCCACACCCTTAAAGTTGTATATGTAAAGGAAAAGGATATAAAGGTGATTACCTCTTTTTTCTTATAATGAAAATAAGATATGATGCGGATGCTATGTACATAACACTGAGGGATGATAAAATAGACCACACTAAAGAGATAGATGAAAATACAATAGCTGATTTTAATAAAGAGGGCCAAGTCATAGGTGTAGAATTGCTTTTTGTCAGGGAAAGAAATCCAGATGTTTTGAAGGAGTTTCAAGTTCAAAACCTTATGCCGGCTTAGCTTCTGTTCTTATTCCGAAAAATATTTAAGATGATGCCCAATATTCTTCCATTATGCGCAGAAGTGGCTTTTTTGGCAGAAGGGGCGTTTCCCCGCTGATTGCAACTGTTGTTCTCATCGGCTTTGCCGTGTCGTTAGGCGCAGTCATAATGAGCTGGGGCAAGACAATCTTTGAAGAGGAGCCTACGGTTGAGATCCCGCCAGAGCAGTCCAACCTTGTCTGGTACATGGGTAGCAATATCGAAAATGTCTGCTATTCGGGCGAGTCCATCAAAATGACGCTGAAGAGCGACCCGAAGATAAACATCAAGTCAATTTTTGTGGCTGCCAGACACAGCCATTATCACAAACTCGCCGCAGAGATGCAGCTAATTCTGTCTTTGACCACTAAAGAGAATAAATGGCAGGCTTAAATCATTGTCTTATGCTTTCTGTGCAGCCAGACAACCGAGAAATAGAGGAATACAACAGCCAAGAGGACAATGCCCAATGCCAGGAACAATGCCGGCAGGCCGAATTTATATGCAATATAGGCACCAATGGGCGCGGTTATGATGTATGGCACAGTGGACAATAGGCCAAGGCTGGAAAAATAGTTCTGCCGTTCCGTTTCGTGGAGCAGGTCATTTATGAGGAGGCCATGTGCAACCCCGGCTATGGCCCCGCCTATGACTCCGACAATTGTCCCCATGGATATTGAGATTATGTTCGGGTTGTAATAATAGGTCAAAGGCATTATTGCCATGAATGTTGTGCCAAAGGCAAGCATCGGGAATTTGCCATATGCCCTTGCGTTAATCCTGGAAATCAGGGGGCCGAACAGGGATGTCAATGCAGCCACGGTAAATACCAATGCCACGCTCATGTAATTGCCCAGCCCGGGGTGGCTGGCATTCTGGAAAATGTAAATCCCAAAATAGGAATTGCCAAGGACCTGCACACTCGCAACAAGAATGCTTGATGTTATCATTATCGCTGTCAGCTTGTCCTTCATGAATGCCTGGAATGCAATTTTTATTTTTGCCAGGCCGCCATAAATATGGGGAAAAACGCTGTCGTGCTCGTGTGTCACATCCTGCTCTGGCCTGGCCAATGCGAAAATCAGGATGCCGAGCAAAAAAGCCAGGGCTGATATGCCCAGCACAAGGAAACTGTTGTTCAGGTGCATCCCTGAGATAGCCAGGTAAGGGATATTGTCAAGTGAAAAGCCGGTTATGATGAGGGCGGCGGCAGTGACTATCAGCCCGTATTTGGACAAGAACCGCATCACGGCATTGCCCGCAGACTTATCCCGCAGTTTCAGGTAAAAATCCCCAAAAATGGCAACCAATACGCCTGAAATCAGTATCAATGCGGAAAACGCCCAGTAATTCTTCATCTCCAGGCTGACACCAAGCAGAATCATGGAGAGCGAAAACAAAATGCCTGCAATTATGGCGACCCTTTTATTGTAAGCGCTGTTCCTGTGGTAGCTCTGCACCACGGTAGATGTGAAGACGCTGAGGAGGGTTTTCACGGCATTGATTATTCCAATCAGGAAAATCCCAGCCCCGCTCTGCAGGAAAAAAATGTTTATGAATTGCTGCGATGAAAAGCCATAGCCAACTGTGTCAAAGAAATCCTTTGCGGCATACTTGCCTGCATTGGGGTCGCTTTTGGGCTTGGCTTTTTTGCCCAGCACATTGTCCAGCTCATTTTCCAGGAATCCCTTGGCGACATACTCTGACTTTATCACAGCAGGGTCTTCGCCTGCATTTACCCTCTTTTCAATCTCCTTCCGCGCCCCATCATCCATGCCCTGAATGTCTCAAAATGTGTATATAAAGTTTTTTGTTTTAAGATGCAATTAGAATCAGGATGTAAGGGAAGCGTTCTGGTAGTTTATCACGACTGGCTTGCCGTCCTGCATCAGCCTCGTTATCCGGGCATTTCCATTGCTGTCAACTTTAACAGCGACCTGCATGTTCCTTGTGCTGAATTCAGCATTCCTTTCAAAGAAATATTGCTCAATCCCGTATTCCACCCGCATCGTGCTGCCCGAGACATAATTTACCTTGCCTGCGATAAAGGCCTTATCTTCCGGCTTTGCTGGTGAGCTTCCGGCATATCTCCAAACATGGTTTTCATCTTCCTCCAGCCATACATAGATATTGTCCCCGCTTTTCACGCCTTCGACAAAGGGGATTGACCCGATTTCATATGCAATTGTGATGTATTGCCCACGAAAAATGTCAAATGGGTCAACAGGCCTTGTGTCAAGAATGATTTCCTTGCCAAACATTAAAGGCCATGTGAGAATAAGTATCATGATTGCCAGAACACCGAGAAGGACACAAAGTCCGATAATCAGCCTTGTTGTTTGCTTCATAGCTATGCTCCCTGTTTAGGTGGTTGCGGGGATTCGACCGGGTTCTCATTCGCCAGGCCTGAATCACGTGGTTTGTCCATGTCTTTTATTTCACGGATGAGCTTTCTTCTCCATCTCTCAATAAACCAGCCACCGGCCAAAAGGATAATGCCACCAATTATGAAAATCAGGCTTAAGCTGAGGTATCCCCTGAGGTCCATCATAAATCCAATATACCGTGTAATAATGAAAAGGGCAAAGAAGAATATTCCCAGGTTTACAAGTTTGGGCAGTCTCTGCCACGTGCCATAGAAAATAATCCCGAGGATTACGCCAAGGAATACAAGGTTGGAAAAAATCCATATGACCCATAATGCAAAAGACATGCTGGAACGGCTCCATGCGCCATAATATTCCGCTTCCCAGCTGCAATTCCTGTCCGAAGTGCATGTTGACCGGGTAGTTGAGCTGCGGCATTTATCCGACACAGTGTTGTATTCCTGCCTAATAGAAGAAATTGCCGCTCCGCCATAAGTATCGGAACAATAACCCTTGCCCGGGCTAATTGCGGAGGTCGGGATAGTTTGAGTTTGTACACAGGACAAGATATTGCCGTGCCCGCTGCTGTCAGCGAAATTAACAGCCCCTTCAGCATCCTCGAAACTTAGATGTATGGCAAGGTCCTTTTTCAGGCTCTCATTTGTGAATGAATTGGAAAAGAGATCCAAGACTTCCGAAGCAGTCAGCGCCCTTCCCCATATTGCAAAGTCATCTACAGAGCCTCTGAAAGCTCTGCCCTCTAAATCAATTTCATTTCCAATTACCACTCGCTCAGGTGTAGTGTTATATGCATAGCTGGGTGTCCTGGACCTGAATTTGCCATCCAGGTATAAAGTCGTTAGTGTTATTCCTGATTCATAGGTAACTGCCACATGGTGCCACTGGTTATCTTTGTACTGCTGTGAGGATGCCATGGTGAACCAGTCTCTATTTTTATTCCAACCCAAAACACCGAATTGGCTTGAATCACAGGCTTCAATCTGGAAATTTTCACCATCTTTATTTGCGCCGAATCCGCCCAGCGTGCAGGGTGACGATTGATAACTTTCCGGGAATTTAAACCAAAGGGCTAAAGTCTTATCGCCAGTTGTGGGAAGGCCTGAGGGGGCTTCCTTGATCAAGTAGGATTTTCCTGTATTGGAAAATTCAAGAGCATAACCGAACTTGCCCCTTACAGACTTGCTGCACAAGGAGGAGGTGGTTGACTGTTGCTGTGCTGGCGCTGCATTAGGGTTGGTCCATTTGCACCCGCTGCCTTCGCATGCCCCTTGAGAGTCAATGTTGTAGCAGTTTTTTTGTACGCAGTCACCATTGCTGATATTGCGCCACTCACAGATGCTGGCCTGGCTGCATTCGTTTGCTCCATTATATTCATAACAATTCACAGGCCTGCACTCCCCAATCTCATTTGACCCCAGCTTTGAAACTCCGATCACCGCGAGCAAAAGGACAACAATTCCCAGGAAGTAGTATATTTCCCTCTGGTTTTGTCTATCGCTTTTTTTGGCCAGCATTACCCCAAGAATAAAGATGATTATCGCCACAATTGCGACCACTGTAAAAAACCCCATGACGCCTCCCCCGGCGTCCATTCCTTCAATCCACAACACTGACAGGATCAGCTGAAAGCTTAAGAGGTAGGAATACAGCAAAAAATAGAACGCTGCCCAGAATTGATAAAGCCTGGCAAACGCGTGCTGCCTGTATTTATGCAGCAAATAAAGCCCGAAAAAAAAGACTCCGACTGCCAATAAAATGAAGGACAAATAGACAAATGAAAATTCAAAGCCGTTGTCCATGAATGCAAAGTATTGCAGGCACAGCCAGACAAGGAACTCCACAAGGGCCAGGACAAGGTTAATCGCTGATGGAAGGATGTATGCAGTGAACAGTACACCGGCCCATGCCGGCAGGAATAGCCATGCAGTGCCCTGAAAAGAGACATCTGTGTGAAAAATCTGTGCTATCAGGAAAATGCTGGAGGTATACAGCAGGGCTCCGAGAACAAATAATGCTTTTGCGGTGCCCCCATATCCCTTTAGCCTGGCCATGACTCCGCTTGCAAATGCTGCGCATGTAAAAAAAACAAGGATAATAATTTTGACCGCTGAACTGAAGATATGCCAGTTTTGCGCAATTATCCATGCAACTCCTATAAAAATCAAGATTGAGCCGATTACTGCAACAATGGTGCCAAAAGACGCCATCCCTTTTTTGTTAACCACGTTAAGCATTGTGCGTCAAATAGGATATAAATATTTATCGGTCACCAAAAAAGCCCTAGACAAAAAAGAAAGCAATGGCAAGGATGGTATAAACAGCGATAAGCTGCACGCCCTCGAGCCAGTTCCCCCTTCCGTCTGTCACAAGATAATTGAGGATCATGACAGTTGACAGCAATGCCGCAATTTCAAACAGGTTGAACACCAGCGAGAATTTGTGGTCAAAAAATGAGCTGACAAAAACCAGCACAGGGACAACAAAAAGGCTGATCTGGTTGGCTGAGCTCGCCCCGATTTCAAGCGATATGTTTATCCTGTTTTTCAGGACCATTGTGATTGCAGCAATCATTTCTGCAACGTTGGATATTACGCCGACAACCACTATTCCAATGAATATATGCCCCAGCCCCAATTTCTGGCTGAACGATGTCAGGTCATTCACAAGAATGTTGGCCATGAATGTGACTGCAATCGAAGAAAAGAACAGCACCCACAGCGATTTCCTTTTGCTCCACTCTCCCTCAATTTTGGAGATTATTATGTCTTCTGAGTAAAACAGGTATTTGTGGGTGTACAGTGAGAACAGGAGGCTGGCGATGTATATAAGCGCAAGCACAATTGAGACCAGGGTGCTGAGGAGTTGTGGATCGCTTCCGGTTGTGTACTTGTAAATAGTTGGCATGCTCAGGCCAGTCACGGCTATGACCAGCATTGTCCCGGATATGCCTGCTGATATGATATTGAATTTCTGCTCCTTGTACTTTAATCCGCCTATGAAAACGCTTAATCCGATTAGAAGGAGAATGTTAACCATGATGCTTCCCACAATTGACCCGCGGACAAGGTCCAGATAGCCCTGGGATATGGCAATAATGGACACTGACAGCTCGATGAAATTGCCAAAGGTTGCATTCAGGATTCCGGCGACTTTTGGATTGCTGTGTGCGGCAAGGTTCTCTGTTGCACGGCCAAGCATCCTGGCCAGGCCAACCAGTGCCAGTGTAGCCACAATAAATGCAAGGGTCCTGTAGTCAGAAAAATAATGTATTAAGATTGCTACAGGTATCAGCCATAACAATCCAGCCATGTATCGGTCAAATTTTCTGCCCATGTTGCCTGCTAAGGGTATGCCTGCCTGAACAGATATAAATTACTTGCTGTTTGGCAGCACGTGTGGAAAAGCTTATATATTGTTCACTTTACCTCTCAAAGCAGAAGAAGCTGCTATTATGGGCTCCTAGCTCAGCCATGGCAACTGAACTCTCGGTTGACAAGCGAGGCGTGTAAATGGGATTTTCACTTTGCTCAAATCCCATGAACTCACCGAGAATATCCATGAGCTGAAATGAACAGCCGCAGAAAAGACAATCACAATGGGCTCCTAGCTCAGCCTGGTCAGAGCGATTGGCTCTTATGCATGGAGAAGTGCAAGGAAACCAATAGGTCGGGGGTTCGAATCCCCCGGGGCCCATGACATTTTAATAAAATCATATAGCGAATACCCGCAGACCTATCTGCGCGATAAAGCCCGCCGTTTCCTTGCAATGTTTATGCAAGAGAAAGGAACTGGACAATTAATTATCCAGCGGACTTTTTATTTTGATCATTTTTGGCCTTACGGCATGAGTGTATCCTAAGGTTGTTTCCGGAGTTACATGACCAAGCAGGGATTGTACTGTGGCCACATCTTGTCCAGACTCTAGCAGGTGTGTTGCGAATGAGTGTCTGAAAATATGCGGATGGACATGTTTTCGGATTTTTGCTTTATGGCCTGCCTTTTCCACTATCATTTGTACGGATTTTGTTGTTAATGCACCTTTTCTTCCTGGAAATAACCATAACTTTTCGTGCCCACACCCTCTTTTCAGTTCTTCCACTATTCTTTGTGGTATGATGAATGGCCTGTCCTTATTTCCTTTTCCTCCCCTTACCCATCCAATGTTTTCTTCAAATGAGAAATCATTTATCCTTAACTGTGTAACTTCTCTTACACGTAGCCCTGCACCGTACATTAATGAGACCAATAATTTATGTTTTGGATTTTCTATGACATTCAGTATTTTTTGGACTTCTTCTTTTGTCAGGTATTCTGGCTTTCTTACAGGGGTCTTGGCATATCTTATCTTTAGATAGCATGCCTTATGCAGTATGTCTATCATCATGAATCTGAGTGCATTATGTGCCACATTTAGTGTACTTCCTGATGCCCCTCTTTCTTCCATCTTGTAAAGGAATTCTCGCACATCTTTTTTGGAAAATGCTCTTATTTCCCTGTCCTTATTTGCTAATAAGAATAATTTCACATATTGCATATATGTCTTGACCGTTCTTGGAGATAACTTCCTGCGTAGCATCTCTCTCTTCATATTATAGAGTATGTCAATAGTCATTTCCCCGGGAAATGCTCTCCTCTTAAAATGTGTAATCCTAAAAAATTCGGAGAATTTCCGCCCAATCCCGTAAAATCAGTCTTCACCACCCTCAAAAGAGCACACTTTTTCCTCACCAATCCCTTAAATTCTGCCTTCCCAAGCCCCATAACCCCATAATCCTGCCTTCTTCGCATATATAGTGTTATACGCAATTCAAAAAATATTTTTCTAGATTAATCGAAAGATTTATTTATTCCTATTTTAAATATCAATGTATGGCTTCAACTAAACCAAAAACTTCATCTATAGATAAGTACATTTCACAATTTCCAAAAGAGATTCAAAGGGTTTTAGAAAAGCTTAGGCAAACAATCAAAAAATCGGCTCCAAAATCTGAAGAAACAATGAGCTATGGTATACCGACTTTTGATATGAACGGGAAGCATTTGGTTCATTTTGCTGCATTTAAAAAGCACATTGGCTTCTATCCAACTCCTTCTGGCATAATCAAGTTCCAGAAAAAAATGTCAGATTATGAAACCGCAAAAGGCTCTGTGAAATTTCCTCTGGATAAGCCTATCCCATTTGATTTAGTAAAGGAAATTGTGAAATTCAGAGTTGAAGAAAATAAATCTAAATAAGGTTTAACGAAAAATATTTTTTGAACTCACTCCGCTACGCTCCGTGCCGCGCTGCGCTCTCCTCCTTTCAGTCGTCGGGGCTTATAACAGCGGTTAATTGCAATGATGGCATTTGTAGTAAAAGTATATGGTTAATTTTATTCTTGCAATATCCTAATCGTCTCTCTTTGCACTTTTAATATCAATTCTTTTATTCTTTTTAACTGCTGTAAATCAATGCTTGTTTCAACGCCATAAGTTGAAATTTCCCTGCTCTCTTTTACTGTTGGATTTGTGATGCTCTTTTCAACATCAAGTGTATCAAATTGAGTAACCAAGTCTTTATCCAAGTTCAGTTTCTTCTCGTTTATCAAAGTGAGCAAAACAGTTATCGTACAAGTCTGATTTCTTGACTCATGGCCATATTTGGCGAGGATTGCTAAAAAGCAGTGATATATGGAATAAAAGCCGACATTTAAAGCCCAGTCATATATTTTCAACCTTTCAAGTGTTTGCGCTACACTATAATTATACTCTGACTTCTTAACGTGCTTTTGCGCCAAATCCAAATCTGGCTTTGTTTTTATCAGTCTTTTTGGACCTTTCAAACACCATTTTAGATGCTCGCCTATTTGCAGCATTTTCTAACTACCTCAACATATTTTTCAGGATTATGAAATACAAGACTCTCTGATAGTATACTATAAAAAATTTTGTCGTTTTTATTTAATGCAATATCCTTTTCTGCTATATCCACATATCTTATAGGTTTTTCAACTAATTCAGATTTTCTTATTTCATCCTTTATTTTTTTGATGTCGTTAGATTTTTTAGCATCATACATAAGCAAAATATCTACATCGTTAAAATCCTTAGTTTTTATAGATGAACCAAAAATTAATCCCATTTCAATGCAGTCCTTAAATTTCTTCAAACTATGAGATACCACACTTAACCATTTAGGGAAGTTTCTTTCTTCCAAACTCAGCATATACTCCATAAATTTTATTGCTAGCTTGTTGCCATATTCATAATAAAAAAAGACCGAATTCCCCATGTCTTCTTTGGCTAATAGCTTTTTATCCACCAAAATATTACATAATTTATTAGCGTGAGCGTGATTTATATTCAAAATTCTAGCCAATTGCCTAGCGTTGTATCTATCCTTATAATGCTTAAACAGATAGTTGGCTATCTGAACTTCAATTTTTGTAAATTGTATGTTACTAACATCCATATGTATGCTGAAAACATACATAATATATAAATTTTATGATTTTAAGCCTATAATTTTTGCTTTTAGCATGAGTGTGCCCCTTTACTATTGTCCTTGTAAGTGCACAATTAACCGAAAATTTTATATATTACGTGCCCTTACAGCATCATATGGCTTATATCGAAATATTAAAACGAAATAAAAAAGAGTATTATTACCTCACAAAAAATATAAGGCTTAGTTTAAACAAATGGAAGAAGATAAGGGTGTTCTTAGGGGATAAGAAACCTTCAAAAGAAGAACTAAAAAAATATGCCCGAGAAATAGAGGATAAATCAAAACCTTTTTCAAAAATCTCAAATTATACATATCTTTCAGAGCATGATGCAGAAACCTTGCAGGATTTAAAGGAAAGCTACACAACTTGGCTTAAACAAATTCCAAAAAGTGTCAAGGAAAAACTGAATGAGGATTTCGTAATACGTTTTACATACCATTCCAATGCAATTGAAGGCAATCGGCTTACATTAAGACAAACCGCCCTTATTCTAAAAGATAAGGTAATACCTTCTGGAATACGTGCAGAAGATTACAATGAAGCAATAAACGGAAAAGAATGTCTGGATTATATAAACTTGTATAAAGGCGAATTAAACACAAAATTCCTTGAAAGAATAAATGGGATTCTAACAAAAAACACTGGAGTTGTTTATGGAGGAAGAATCAGATTTTTTGATGTACAGATACAAGGTTCAACGCATGTTCCGCCACCTCATGCTGAAGTCAAAAAGCACTTGCTCAACTTCTCTAAATGGTATAGCGCAAATAAGAATAAACTACACCCATTTGAATTAGCAGTATTGGTTCATGCAAAATTGGCATGGATACATCCCTTTGAGGATGGAAATGGCAGAACTGCAAGAACAGTTATGAATTTTATCTTAATGAAAAAGGGTTTCCCTATGTTTTTTATACCATTTGAGAAAAGAGAAGAGTACTATCAATCATTAGATATTGCCGATAAAGGAGAATATAAAGAATACATCTCCAGAATGCTTCAGTTAATTATAGACCAGATAAGAAGTTACGGGCACAATAAGAAAGAATAATTCTTTGGATTGTGCACATACAATTACTTTTAACAATAACTCCCCGATTCTTGCTACTATTTTTGTGAGTGTGCCCTTTGATTCTTGTCCTTAAAGTATCGCTTCGCTCTTTTGATTGGACTGTGCGCCCCTGCGTCATAGCTATCCCCGGGACATTCGTCAGTCGATCGATGCCGAGTATGGTCGACGTTTTGGCAAGGCTTGACCGACTCCGAAAAATGGGCTCTACTCTGAAGGTCTCCGTCTCATTTTTCTCCGTCCAAATTCCATAAAAAATGCCATGCATTTTTGGGCGCCAAAAACCGAGGGTTTTTAGTGTTTTTCTGCAAGAAAATTAAGTGACTGAAAACAAAAACTTTAATAAATATTCAAAGTTGTTTATAATAAAGGAGAAACTATGACAAAAAAGTCCATCGCAAATGGTGTTGCGCACAATGTGCCAGAAGATATAAAAAAAACTTTGTCTTCCAATTCAGACATCCTTGAAAAATGGAACAACCTTACTCTGATTCAACGTAATGAGTGGATTTGCTGGATTACCATAGTCAAAAAGCCGGAAACGAGGGTTGAACATATACAGCGGATGGTTGCGGAACTAAAAGAAGGCAAACGCCAACCCTGCTGTTGGCCTGGCTGCCCGCACCGCAGACCAAAGGCAAAAAAGTGGTTTTGACATACGTGGAGCACCAGCCCCTAACTTACGAAAACGTCGAGCTGGGTGAAAATGCCTTCTGATATTAGAAGGCTCGGCGGCGCCCTCTTTGCTGACCGCCGCTACGGCAATGTCTTCGTATATCACAACGGCGCGGAATCTTACTATGCCGCCAGGGCGTTCCGTGGCTCGCTAAGGGCCTGGATTTTACGCAGACAGCGAAGGTGGTAAACCTTGCTACACGCTTCAGAAAAGTAACATAGTTCTAATGCATGTGTTTAAGGGATACTGTGCGCTTTTGTTTTTCTAATCAAACAAACGAAGAATGCGCAGGAGGGGGCAAATCAGCCTTCCCTAATTTGCGAATTCTAAGCTCCAGTTTGTTATAATCATCCTTGTGTATCCGGTTCTTGTCAAAAACATCTTTTGATGCGCGGAAATGTTTGGTTATATCATTGCCTTCCTTGCTCCACAGGTCCAGGAGGTCCTTGGCTTCTGTATATCTTGTGGCAGTTCTTTTGGCAACTTGAAAAACTTGACCTCTTGGGTTCGGGACAAACTCATAATAGTCATACAGGATTTGATAAACATAATCCTGCCTCAGTCTTTCTGGAAAACGCTCATACACCAGATCATCTGCATTTATGGTGTACAATTCCTGGTGCACATTTAGGGGCTCGCTCACATCTGCCATTTTCTCACCCTTGCTTCTGTTCATGGGCATCCGCCTTGCCAGCCATTGGTACCTGGCGTATTTTCCTTATTTTCACTTCCAGATTTTCAAATGTATTGGTGTCAATCAGGCCATGTTCCAGCGTCCCCAAAGTCCATCTCAAATCATCAACAATCTCTTTGCCTATTTTCCTCCACAGGTGTTGGATATTCATGGCATGGACCTGTATAGTCTCATCACGCCGATGCTCAATCCGGAACTGGGTGCCTATATATGCCTGGCCGCACGCAATGATAGGGTATGTTACTTCGTAAAGGTATATGGGACGGGGAGTCTTCCGGTCATAGTATTTTTTAAGCGCGTCGGCCACTTTTATTGTCAGGTATTCTTGTTTTGCCATATTCTCACCAATATTACTATTATATAATAGTTAATAGTGTATACCAATATTTAAAATTATTTAATAATTTTTCATAAAAAACAACAAAATTTATATAATAATTGTAGTAAAATAAGGATATGGGCAATTCGCAACTCAAATTGACAGCCATTGACAGAAAACTGCTTTATGAGCTGGATATGGATGCACGGCAGTCCATATCGGCGTTGGCAAAAAAAACCAGGTCAAGCCCCGCAGTCATTGAGTACCGGATGAAAAGGATGGAAAAATCAGGCCTGATCAGGAAGTATATCACCTTCCTTGATGCGGGCAAGCTGGGCCTGATGGTTTGGAATGTCTATCTTAAGCTGCAGAACGCCACAAGCAAGGAAGAAAAGGAAATCCTTGATTATCTCGCATCATTAAAACGGACCTGGTGGGTGGCCTCCTGTTCAGGGAAGTGGGATATCATCTAT
The DNA here is from genome assembly GCA_018303405.1 of Candidatus Woesearchaeota archaeon. Classification (NCBI taxonomy): domain Archaea; kingdom Nanobdellati; phylum Candidatus Woesearchaeota; species Candidatus Woesearchaeota archaeon. Next base: position 22,798 of record JAGVYD010000014.1, read on the forward strand.
AGCCTGTGCGTCAAGGATGTAAAGGAATTTTACTCAATTGCAGCTGATGTCCATAACAGGTATGGGGAATTCATAACCGACCAAAACATAGAGGCGCATGCTGAAGTTGAGATAATTTCGCGCGGGTACTTCGTTAAGAAGGGAGGCATGGGCTCGACGTGGTACAAGGCAATAGAAAAAAGCATGATAGATGGCAAAGACCTGAAAATCCTCAAGGCCATTGCAGAAAATGCCAGGTTAATGTCGACAGATGTGGCAAAAAAAACAGGATTGACATCAAGGATTGTGTCTTATCGCATAGCTGAGCTTCAAAAAAATGGGATCATCCATAGGTTCAGGCTGGTCTTGGATGTATCCAAGATAGGGATGAGCTTCTATAAGGTTGTGGTGCACCTGAAAAACTACACTGAAAGGAAAAATTTTGCCCTCAAGCAGCATTGCATTGACGAGGGGAATATATTCCATTATGAGCAGAAAATAGGCTCCTGGATGCTGGAGCTTGAGCTTGACGCCGGGAATTATGAATCAGCTGACAGGCAAATGAAAAGGATGAAGGAAAAGTTCCCTGATTTTATTAGGGACTATGAGCTTCTGCTGATTACCGGAGAGCCAAAGGCGGAATTGGACCTTACCAAGCAGATCTAAAGAAACACCACATCGGGCATGGTCATTGTTCACCTGGGAATAAATAAACTTTAAATAGGTGTCCATGGTTAATTTTTTATGACTAGGGAGGCCTCACATTACCTTGTAAAATCAATTGTGCAGGCAGTAAAGCCTTGGTTTCAGTCGGAACAGATTATTGCAGTTCTGGAAAGAGTTATCAGCGAGAATCCGAAACTTGTCTTCAAAGCCGGAATTAATCACCTTATGCGCGTTCCGAGGATATGGCAGAATTCTGAAAAATTCGAAGCAAAATACAAATTTCCAGGGCCCAGGGTCATTTTTATTAACCCTGGTGAATATTGTCAGCTTCAATGCGATGGCTGCGGTACGCATGACAAATCAACTGAAAAACTTAAATTAGAAGAGATGGATTCCATTGTAAACCAGGCAAAAGAACTTGGTTCACATTCTATTGTTCTTCTGGGCAAAGAACCCCTCCACCCAAAAACTTCGGATGATGTTTATAGCCTGATTGACAATCACAGAGACATGTTCTTCTTTGTTTTTACAAACGCAATAAATTTAGAAAATAGATTCGTCGATTTAACGCAAAAAAATGCTAATATTTTTTGGAATTTGAGCGCTGACGGAATTGGGGAATATTCTGAAAGGTCGCGTGGGAGAGGATCCTTCAGGTTTGTCGAGGATGCAATGGACAGGTTGCATAAAGCGAAGATTCCGTACGGAATCTCCTTTACTGTAAGAGAACATAACCAGGACCATCTTTCAGATCCGGAGACACTGAAATTTTTCAATGATAATGGGGCAGTTGTGGCTCTTTTTTTTCCTTACGGTCCGGCAAATGGTTGGTATAAGGGTGTGATGATGACATCTAAAGAGCGAGCTGCATTTGACGAAAGAATTAAGCATATCCAGGATGAAACGCCGATGGTTTTGATAAATTATGTTGACAGGTTGAAATATGCTGGTTGCGCAGCGGGCAGAGGGCATTTTTATGTAAGGTCTTCAGGAGAAGTGTTGCCTTGCTTTACAACCAGCTTCTCAATGGGCAATGTTAAAGAAACACCATTGGAGCAAATAATTACTTCTCCGGCAGCGAGACAATTTCGTGAATTGCATGAAGAAGGTGGGAATGCCTGCCTGGTTCTAAATCTGCCTCATCGCATTATGGACCTTGCAAGGCAGCAAAATTTGCCGCAGACAGATCCTACTGTTGCAAATGTCGCAAGATTAATTGCAGATGATCCTCTATACAGACAGGAATATCATGCAGGACCGAAATAATTCCTGTTTAACCATTCTCCCTCGTAAAATCACAATATTTAAAAACACCAAAGTTATTTTACCGTCGATGCCAAAGAAATGCATTATATGCGAAGGCCCTGCAGTCTTTTCAATTAGGGGCACGAATGATTTTTACTGCTTCGAGTGCGCAACGGAGAATTTTGCAGACATCAGCGTCCTCGAAAAGCTTGAAGCGCCTCAGCAATAAAAAGTATTAAATACCGCTGATTCTAAAAAACAAGTGCTTGCGGAGGGTTCACCATGGTCTTGGAGCATTTTCGGCGAAAGATGAAGGCTAATCATGGTTTGCTGGAGAACACCATGATAATAGCGGTCACTTCAGTGCTTGCGAACATGTTCAATTATATCTTTTATTTTTACACTGCAAGAAAGCTTGGCCCTGAGCAGTACAGCGTCTTCGGGGCGCTGCTTTCCATATATTTCATATTCTTCTTTCTTACGAACATAATGAACTATATTGTGATTCAATACGTCTCCTATTTCCGTGCAAAGACACAGTTTGACAAGATCAGGAGGATGTTTGACCTTACAACAAAGTCCATGACAATAGTGGGTTTCTCCATATTTCTTGCCCTGGTTATATTGAGCGCGCCAATAAGGCATTTCATAAAGCACGACTCCATTGTGCCGATTGTGTTCCTTGGGCTGTTTATCTGGGCTTATGTCATCCTTGCAACATTTTTTGGCATGCTTAACGGGAACCAGAAATTCAGGTTTCTGGGCGCCGGAAGGGTGACAGATGGTTTTTTCACCCTGGTCTTCGGCGCAGTCTTCCTCAGCCTCGGCATGGGAGTCTCAGGCGCCCTGCTCGGCCTTTTCTTTGCGGCCCTGCTTACAATCCCGTTTGTGATTGTGCCGCTGAAATTCCTCTTTTCCATCCAGCCGGCAAGGATTGGCGATGTTGGCATACTGCCTTACATCCTGAAGTCAATCGGCCTTTCGCTTATAATTGGCATCATGCTGAATATTGACGTGATAATGGTTAAGATATTTTTTACCAGCCTGGACGCGGGCTATTTTGCAGCTGCATCGCTGATGGGCAAGATTATATTCTTTGTGTCAACAGGGATGCTCTCTGTGATGTTCCCCAAGGCAGCGGAATTGCACAGCAATGGTGAGGACAGCAGCCCTTTGCTCAAGGATGCCTTGACCTACACTGCAACAATCGGTTTTTCCATAACCTTGCTCTACCTGGTATTCCCTAATTTTTTTGCGCACATACTTTTCAGCGCTGATTACAAAATAGCAAATCTGATAGGCCTTTATGCGCTGAGCACGACATTTCTTGCGCTTACAAATGTGTTTGTGATGTACAACATGGCAATCAAAAGATTTTCAACTGCCTTTACATTGCTGCCCTTTGCTGTCCTTGAGATAGTGGTCATAAGCGTTTTCCGCAGCTCGTTGTTTGTGGTGCTTTCCCTTATGTGCCTGACTATGTTCCTCGCATTTGTCTCGATTGTTTATTTCAACCAGGAGGAATTCCTCAAGATGTTCAGGAAAACAACAGGCTACAGGAAGTATCCTGTCTCGGCCTATTTGCGGCTCAAGACAGAGTCCGACAGTAATAATAACCGGCACACTTCATCCAGGAAAATCAAGATGGAAGAGCTGGATGAGTTTCTCGATTTGAGCGACATCCCGGATAAAAAAGAGTGACGCAAGGGATCTTAAGGTGCTATAGAAAATGTAAGTCTTGCCATCGTTTATGCGAGCATTTCAATGCCACAGAAGCACATGCAAAGGAGATTGCAAGAGGAATTTGCATCTTCACGCTGAGCCAGAGCATGCGAGCTGATGGCAAGACCGAGGCGTTAGCCGAGATTTTCTACAGCGCTCAATCTTGAGCAAAGTTTCTATATTGGAGTCAAAAGAAAAACATTATTGCTGGATTGTTTCCGTGGTTTCCACGGAATTTTCAGATGATTGGTCAGGCTGCACATCCCTTGCCTGGCCTGAGTCCTGCTGGCCCTGCCTTGGAGATGGCCTTTCAGGCATTTTTCTTTCCAAAAGCTCGGATGGCCTCTTTGTTTCTTCACTGGCCTTGCTCAGCTCCTGGCCAGGAATTGTTTCAAGGACGCGTAGTTCAGCAATGGACAGTGGGTAGGTTTTTTTGAGATGGTCCCTTAACGCCCTTTGGACTTTATAGTTTATGACATCCATGAACAGGGTCAGGTAATTTGATTTTGTGACAACTGCTTCCAGAAATGCAAGCGCTTCCTTTCTCAGGCTGATGTGGATTGATTTCCTTGTCTGTGACTTGGTTACGAACATGGGCTTCAGTTTCATCTTGATGCCGTCTGCAGAACTGCACTTGAAGGAATAGTCAAGCTTGTCCTTCTTTCTCCTCACAATCCTTCGTATGCTGGATGAAACAATTGAATAAGAAACAGGGTATGCTATTCCCTTTGCGCCGACAACCTTCTCAACCCTGAACTTCAGGTTGATATTTTGGTTCTTTGGATTTCCGGTCAGGCTCATCAGGTTTGCCTGGATGTGCCTTCCCTTCATCTGGTCAGGCATTTCCAGCGGCAGCTCGCCAATGAATGTTTCGCCAAAAGTCGAATTGGTATAAACCTGGTACCAGTTTTTTCTCTTGATTCTAAGCTGTGATTTTTCTGTAGCCATTTTGCCAATGAATTGGGACTAATGAACCCTTTATAAAGTTATCTGAGGGATGGCTCTGTTTTAGCAGGTGTTGCTGCCAGCATTTTCAACAGCACATAACAAAACAAGCTTAGCAGAAAACTTCGCCTGAAGGCTCAGGTTTTGCCATCGGCTCGCATGGGCATCTTACTCACGAGGGCAGTTTTCTCCCTGGAGCTTAACGATTTTTGGAATCGCTTAAGTGCCGAACGAGCAGAGCGAGTGACCGCACTCCGAAAACTGCTGCCTGCCTTATTTCCAGGTGCTCGCGGAATTGATGGCAAAACGTAAACTTTCCTGCTAAGCCACAAAACAGTAAACTTTAAATATAATGCCAAAACACTAAATTAATGTCTTCTTCTCGGAGATTCTCGGGAGGTAGATGGGAAAGCAATGAATATTTTGGGCATTTGGCAACGCAATGCCGGCAAAGTTTTTGGCAACCAGGCGTTGAGATGCATTATTTATTGGATAAAGGGTTGGATTGAATGACAAAAATCAAGAAAGGGGATTTCATTGAGCTGGACTACACCGGCAAAAGCAAGGAAGAGGGCATAATTTTTGACACAACAATTGAAAGCGTTGCAAAAGAGAATGGATTATATTCAGGCAAGGCTGAATATGCGCCGGTGATTGTTTGCGTCGGCCAAAAGCATTTGCTGCCCGGCCTGGATGGCCATCTTGAAGGCACGGAGGCAGGGAAGGGTTATACTTTTGACATCCCGCCTGAAGGTGCATTCGGGAAAAAGGACGCCAAGCTTCTCCAGCTGGTTCCAACTGCTAGGTTCAAAAAGGAAAACATCCAGCCAATGCCTGGAATGCAGGTTGACATTGACAACCATATGGGAGTCATTAAGACTGTTTCAGGCGGGAGGACATTGGTTGACTTTAACCATCCGCTGTCTGGAAAAGAAGTTGTCTACTCAATTGATATCAAGAGGATAGTGGAAGACAGCCTTGAGAAGGTCAGAAGCCTGCTCAGGATGCAGCTTGGCCTGAAAGGGCCTGAAATCAGCATGAAGGATGGCACAGTTGAAGTTGATTTCCCGCAGGAAATGCCAAAGGAAATCGTTGAAATGATTGAAAAGCAGCTTGCTGAGCTTGTTCCTGATGTGAAAAAGCTTGTTTTTGTGGCCAAGCCCAAAGCCGATGATAAGGAAGGGAAGGCTCATCAGGATGAAAACAGGGCAAAGGAGCATGCTGGCCATGCGCACAACGAGCATGAAGGGCACAGCCATGCAGGGCATGACCATTCAGGCCACAAGCATTAATTTTATATATTAGAAATGCAAGTGATTTTACCACAAAGGCCGGCGCGCCACCGAGGGCAAATCCAGGCATTGCCAGCCAATGATTGATATTTTGGCCAAGGGAGGCAAGAAGGTGTCACAATGTCAGATTTCCTAAAAGAGATTGTTGATGAAGTCAACCTGAAACAACAGGCAAAGCCAGCCTACCCAGGGATGAAGCAGGCGCCGACAAAAAAGAACGCAATTGATGCTGAGCTGGAAGAGCTGCTCGCAAAACAGCGGGCAACAATCAAGGTTGTTGGCTGCGGCGGCGCCGGCAATAACACAATTAACAGGATTACCGAAGTTGGTGTTGCAGGCGCAGAAACAGTTGCGATAAATACCGATGCCCAGGACCTGCTTTACACATCAGCTGACAAGAAAATACTCATTGGAAAGGAGCTGACCCATGGCCTGGGCGCAGGCTCAATCCCAAAAATCGGTGAAGATGCTGCAAGGGAATCAGAGCATGACATTAAAAAAGCATTGGAAGGCTGCGACATGGTCTTCATAACATGCGGCCTTGGCGGCGGAACAGGGACAGGCTCTGCTCCTGTGGCGGCGGAAGTTGCCAAAAAGCTCGGAGCTCTTGTTGTTGGGATAATAACGATGCCATTCATGATGGAAGGGCACAGAAGGTATGAAAACGCTGTCATTGGCCTGGAAAAGATGGAGCAGACCGTTGACACGCTGATTGTCATACCAAATGACAAGCTTTTGGAGCTCGCCCCTGACCTCCCATTGCACACAGCATTCAAGGTTGCAGACGAAATACTTACAAATGCAGTCAAGGGAATTGCCGAGCTGGTCACCAAGCCAGGCCTTGTGAACCTTGACTTTGCAGACATCAGGGCTGTGATGGGCAAGGGAGGAGTTGCCCTGATCGGCGTTGGCGAAAGCGATACAGAGAACAGGGCGATTGAGGCTGTTGAAAAGGCCATTTCAAACCCATTGCTTGATGTTGATATTTCAGGCGCAAATGGCGCGCTGATTAATGTCCTCGGCGGAGTTGACATGACTCTCAATGAGGCAAGGACAGTTGTCGAGGCTGTTTCGGAAAAACTGGACAGCGATGCCAGGATTATATGGGGAGCGCAGATATCCGAGGACATGCAGCACACAATAAGGGCAATGCTTATAATAACAGGCGTTAAATCCAGCCAGATACTTGGTGCCGGGCAGGGAACATCAGGAAAAAAGAGGGAGATTGAGACAGAGCTCGGCATCGAATTTGTTGACTGATAAGGGGATAGAGGGGAGTGAGAGGCAGGCAGGGCAAATGCGCTTTATGCTGGCCTTGTGCGCAACTTCATTTTCATCAAGGTATATGAATAAGTGAAAAAGGGTCCAAAATGGAAGAGACACAATCGCAAGAACCGGAAGCGCCGGGAAAATTCAAGTCATTCGTAAATGAATGCATCAGGGTGCTGAGGGTCACAAAGAAGCCCAGCAGGGAGGAATTCAAGACTATTGTCAAGGTTTCAGGGCTTGGGATGATGCTCATAGGATTTATAGGGTTCGTCGTAACAATGATCAAGCAGGTATTTTTAAAGTAAAATGCCATGCGATTGGCAAATTTAGCCTGACAAAACAAAACTGAAGAGGAAACAAGGATATAAGGTGAATATCAAAATGAGTGATGATTTCAAGAAGGAATTGGAGCAGCTGAAAAAGCAGCATGTTGACCAGAAAGATGAGAAGCAGGAAAGTGCGGCGCCTGAAAAGCAGGAATCTGCAAAAATGTCTGACAAGGACGAGTTTGCTGAAATGCTGGACGAGATTTCAGAGCCAGCCAAGGACAAAGAGGCTGAAGAAGAGCAAGCTGAGAAGGAGTTGCCTGCAAAGGAAGTGGCAGTGGCTCCCAAGGCTGAAGTCAAGCAGCATATTTTTGCTTTGAGGACAACGGCAAACAGGGAAGACCAGGTCATGGATTTTGTCACAAGCAATGCGAAAAAGAAAAAGCTTGATTTGTATTCCGTCATAAGGCCGCATGGCATGAGGGGATATATTTTCCTGGAGGCCCCATCAAGGAGCGACGCTGAGCAGTCGGCATTCAACGTGCCCTATGCAAGGGGCATTCTGCCAAAGGAGATTGATTATTCTGAAATAGAGCACATGCTTGAGCAGGTCAAGAAGGAAGTGAACATCCGCAAGAATGACATTGCAGAGATTATCTCGGGGCCATTCAAGCGCGAGAAGTGCAAGGTTACAAGGATAGACAAGGCAAAGGAAGAGGTTGTTGTTGAACTGCTTGAAGCCGCCGTGCCCATCCCAATCACAGTCAAGATGGACGCAATCAAGGTCATCAGGCGGGAAAACGAGGGCGAGGATGCTGACAGCGATGAGCAAAAATCAATTGAGGTTCCGCCTTCAGTCGAGTCATCCGGCACTTCCGGGCCAGAAGAGGACGAGTTTTAGGAGGTTATCCTCTATAGTTTTATTTTTTTATTGTTGTTTCTTTTGATTTCTCAGAATTTTAACTTTTGAACAGTAGTTACAATTGCAAAGATTTAAAAGCATCCAATATGCCACCTGCTCATGGATAGCGATTTGCTTTACAGAAGGGTGTACACTCTTGATTCAGAGTTGCAATTCAGGGAAGCTACAGACCAGGTAAAAGCAGCTCTGGAAAAGAATCCAAGTGATCCGGTGGTTATCATCACCGCGGCAGTGCATTATGCCCGCATGGAAAAATTTCCTCTCGCAAGAAGTTATGTGGATCAGATACCATCTGAATTCTTGGATGACCCAAGGCTCCTTATGAGCATTGCCCCAACACTTGTCGAGACTGGCTCAGCAGAAAAGGCCATCCAGAGCCTTGAGAAAGCACTGGGCATCCTGGGAGCCCATGGCATAGATGAGCCTACCCTGGAAATCGACATCAGGCACAATCTAAAAATAGCATACATAAAGGCAGGGTTGCCAGACAAAGCCAAAGCTGAATTCAGCAGGATTCAGGGGATAGAAAGAAATGCAAATTTTGACCATTATCTTGACAAAATGTCGGCCTTATATGCACCTGGTGTCTTAAAAATACAGGATTGGCTGAGCTTCTTGAGAATTTTGGTGCAGGAAGGAGAGAAAGAAGCCCAGGTTTTCTGGGACAGCAAGATGTTTCCAGGCGGCAGGCCAACATTGTCTTAGTGAGATAGTTAGAACTGTTTTTAATTTTCTGGCAAATTTTCCTGGACATTATTTGAGCTTCTGTTGAGCTGGCAAGATATTTTCCAGTTTAATCCGAAAATCTTCTGCAACATAGTGGATTTATCACGAAAAAATTAGGGTTAAGTCCATTAAGAATAAAATTTAAATTATTTAATTATGAATAAAAAAGAAAAACCCCGCTAATGCGAAGCGGCGCCCACGTATTGCTTTATTTTCGCAAATATATATAATTTGCTGATTTTGTGCAAAGGAGGAGAAGTCTAGCCAGGTTTGACGCCTCGCTCAAGACGAGGCGGCGCCCACACGCCATGCGAGTTCGAATCCTCCTAAAAAAGGCGAAGAACGGCACCGTGCTGGAAGCTGCCGCGAATCTCTCGCCTCCGCCGCACAAAATTTCTTTTGAATAATCAAACTTTATAAAGCCATAAACAGCAATATCAAAGAGCAAAGCTTTTAAAGCAACTCTAAATCCCAAATAGCATAATCAGACGGTGATGCACATAGCCAAGGAAAAAGTTGAAGCATTGGTTGAAGGCGGCAAGGCAACAGCAGCCCCGCCATTGGGCCCTGCACTCGGGCCGCTCGGCGTAAATATCGGCAAGGTAGTTGCAGATATAAACAAAAAGACCGAATCATTCAAGGGAATGCAGGTGCCTGTCAAGATAACAGTTGATACTTCTACAAAGGAATATGAGATTTCAATCGGGACCCCTCCGGCTTCAGCGCTTGTGAAAAAGGAGGCAAACATAGAGAAGGGCTCCGGCAACCCATTGCTGGATTTGATTGCAGACATCAAGATTGAGCAGATTATCAAGATTGCAAAAATGAAAGAAGACAGCCTCCTTGGCAAGACAATGAAGGAGAAGGTCAAGGAAATCATTGGAACATGCGGCTCAATGGGCGTAATGGTTGAAGGCGTTACAGCAAAGGCAGCAATAAAGCTTGTTGATGAAGGCAAATTCGACGAGGAGATAAAGCTCCAGAAGACAGAGCTTTCAGCAGCAGAGCTGAAGGAACTGGAAGAGGAGAAGAAGAAGCTTGCAGAGGAGATCCTGAAGAGGCGCGAAGAGTTTGTCAAGAAGGCAAAAGAGATTATCGCGGCCAATGAAGGAAAGGAAAGAGGGTTTATCAAGGGCAAGCTTGGCGAGGCCAAGATTCCGCAGGCCATCATCGACGAACTGCTGCCTGCGGAAGCAGCTGGCGGAGCCGCCGCAGCGCCTGGCGCGCCTGGAGCAGCGCCTGCAAAAGAAGCAGTGGCCAAGGCAGCGCCCGCGAAGAAATAATTTTTTCTTATCTTTGAATAAGAGGATGTTCAGCAAGAAAACATTTTATATGTTTTGAAGCATGGCACAATAAGCTTTATAAAAAAGCTGTATTTCGAAATCACAATGACAGATAATGTCCATGAAAACTGCGGTGTGGCAGCAGTCCATATCCCGGACGGCTCTAAATTCCAAGGCATGGCTCCGAATTTTCTCTATAAATTGCTCATGAATTTGCAGGGCCGCGGGCAGTTGAGCGCAGGGATAACAACTTATAATCCCCTTAGGCCCCGATTGCTTGAAACCCATAGGGACCTTGGGCTTGTCACAGAGGTTTTCAAGGAATCCAATCCGGATGAACAGCTGAAAATTTTCAAGTCCCTGGCAGGCAACACAGGAATAGGCCATACAAGGTATGCGACATGCGGCGCAGATGACAGAGACAATGCGCAGCCCCTTGAAAGGACGCACGGCAGAAGGTGGAAATGGTTTTCTTTTTGCTTTAATGGGAACATTGCAAATTATTCTGACCTGAAAAAGCCGCTGGTTGAAAAGGCTGATTACCACATAATGTTTGACAATGACACTGAAATCATGATGCATTATCTTTCAAGGGAGCTTCAGGCGAAATCCAGGCCGGACATGAAAGAGGTCTTTTCCAGCCTCGCCAAAAAATTTGATGGCGCATTCAATATTGCCTTCATCAATGCAAGGGGGACGCTCATTGTGCTTCGTGACCCGATAGGCTTCAGGCCAATGTGTTATGGCCACTATGAGGATGTCTTGCTCGTATCATCAGAGTCAAACGCCCTGGCAAATTTTGGCGTCACTGACATTAAATACCTCCAACCTGGGGAAGTCCTGCAGGTGCTGGAGGGTAAGATTGCCATAAAGCAGTTGGTGCCATCAAAAAAACAGGCAAGGTGCATGTTTGAATGGGTCTATTTCTCCAACGTTGCATCGCATTTTGACGGCAAATCAGTGTATTTGGCCAGGACAAAGCTGGGAGAAGAGCTTGCCAAGCTTGAGACTTTGCCCATTAACACAAATGAGTATGTGGTTGTTCCGGTGCCGGACAGCGCAAAACCAGCTGGGGATGCATATGCCTATGCCCTTGGCCTGCCGAGCCGTGAAGGCCTCATCAGGAACAGGTTTGCAGGCAGGACATTTATTGAAGGCCGGAGCCGCGAGGACAAGGTCAGGAACAAGTTCACTGTCCAGAAAAATATAATCGAGGGGAAAAAAGTCCTGCTGGTTGACGACAGCATTGTGCGCGGCACCACAACCAGAAACATTGTAAAATACCTGAAAGAGGTTGGAAAGGCAAAGGAAGTCCACATAAGGGTCAGCTGCCCGCCAATTGTGGCACCCTGCTTTTATGGGATAGACATGTCCACCATAACTGAGTTGTTTGCGCCCAGGTTCAAGATCGACCCTAAAAAGCCAATTGAAAAAACAGTGCTGGACAGGATGGCAAAGGAATTGGGCGCTGACAGCCTGATCTACCAGACTATTCCTGGGCTGGCCAGGTCAATCTCGTTCCCGCAGGAAAAGCTGTGCATGGCCTGCCTAAACACAGATTATCCGACAAAGCAAGGCAATCTTTTGTATGGCACAGCCCTTAAGAATGCAATGAACGGGCAAAAGGGCAGGACATATGAAAAGGATAAAGATAAAGGTTCGTGCTAATTATTGTCATGATTCTTTGGCTTTGGTTTTTTGGCTTTTTCGAAAAATGCCTTTTCCATTCTCTTGAGGAATGCCACTTCAAATCCCAGAATCAGCAGGCCGAATATTAGGAAAGGCACGCCAGGTAGGACTGGGAGAAATACGCCCGTAATTCCTATCATGACCAGTATAACGCCAATGGCAATTCCAATCCATCCCCATTTCCTTATTTTTTCAGCGTTCGATATCAGGAATCCTGCCATGCGCTTACCAAATCCCATAGGGTATAATAAATTAACTGTTCCCATGAGATATCCGCAGGGATATGCAAATCGTCATTCATAAGCTTTATAAAACCCCAATTTTTCCCATGAACCTCTAGTATCTCTCCATTATAGGGCATTATATGGAGTTAAAGCAATACACCTAATTGAATAGAGAACAGAAGGAGGATGAGATTATGGCTCAGCAAATTCAGCCGATTTTTATTTTGCCGGAAGGCGCCCAGAGAAGCGTGGGCAAGGATGCGCACTCAACGAATATCATGGCTGCAAAGGCAGTTGCAGAGACAGTCAGGACAACCCTTGGGCCCAAAGGAATGGACAAGATGCTTGTGGATTCAATGGGGGATGTCACAGTCACAAATGACGGGGTCACAATTCTTGAAGAGATGAATATCGAGCACCCGTCAGCAAAGATGATAGTTGAAATTGCCAAGACACAGGAAAATGAGGTTGGCGACGGGACTACAACAGCTGTGGTGCTGGCAGGAGAGCTCCTGAAAAATGCAGAGGAGTTGCTTAACCAAAACATTCATCCAACAGTTGTTGCCAAGGGATACAGGATTGCGTCAGAAAAGGCACAGGTTATCCTGAATGCAATTTCTGAAAAGATTACAAAGGAGGACAATGACAGCCTGATTAAGATTGCCACAACGGCAATGACTGGAAAGGGCGCTGAGTATTCCAAGGAAAAGCTGGCAAAGATGACAGTTGACGCAGTGAAGATGATTGTTGAGTCAGACGGCAACATTGATTCTGAAAATGTGAAAATTGAAAAAAGGTCAGGCGCGCCGGCTGATGATTCCATGCTTATCAAGGGCGTGCTTATCGACAAGGAAAGGGTGCATCCGGGCATGCCGCGGCAGGTCAAGAATGCCAAGATTGCGCTGATTGACAAGGAGATTGAGATATCCAAGACAGAGATTGACAGCAAGATTGAGATAACCTCGCCGGACCAGATGCAGGCATTTTTGGACCAGGAAGAGAAAATGCTGAAAAACCTTGTTGAAAAAATCCTTTCATCTGGCGCAAACGTGGTCATCTGCCAGAAGGGCATTGATGATGTTGCGCAGTATTTCATGTCAAAGAAGGGCGTTTATGCCGTGAGGCGGGTCAGCGAATCAGACATGAAAAGGCTGGCCAGGGCGACCGGCGGAAGGGTAGTCAGCAACATACATGACCTCGATAAGTCAGACTTAGGATTCTCCGGCTCTGTTGAAGAGAAGAAGGTCGGCGATGAGCAGTACACATTCATCCAGGATTGCAAGAACCCGAAGGCAGTTACCCTGCTTGTAAGAGGCGGCACAGAGCATGTGACAAATGAGATAGAAAGGGCAATCAGTGATGCAGTAGGGGATGTTATTGCAGCCTTGAGGGTTGGCAAGATTGTGGGCGGAGCTGGTGCAGTCGAGATTGAGCTTTCCAAGCAGCTTTACAAATTTGCGAATTCCCTATCAGGCAAGGAGCAGCTGGCAGCAAAAGCCTTTGCGCAGTCACTGGAAGTCATACCCAAGACCCTTGCAGAAAATGCAGGCTTGGACCCGATTGATGTCCTGACTGAGCTGAAGGCCGCGCATGACAAAGGCCAGAAGTGGGCCGGAATCAATGTATTTACAGGCAAGGTCATGGATGCCATGAAAAACGGCGTAGTCGAGCCATTGAAAATCAAGACTCAGGCAGTGAGCTCAGCATCCGAAGTTGCAATAATGATATTGAGGATTGATGACCTCATAGCAGCTGGCAAGTCCAGTGGGCCATCAGGAGGAGGGCCGCAGATGCCGCCGGGCATGGGCGGTATGGGCGGTGAATACTAATGGGACGAATTAAAACAAAGATGATAAAGAGGCTGACAAAAAAGCTCATGAAATCACATAGTGATTCTTTCAGCGAGGATTTCGGCAAGAACAAGGCATTGACAGCGAAGTGGACGACAAAATCATCGCCCAAAATCAGGAATATCATTGCTGGCTATGTTACCAGGCTGAAGAAAAAGGGCTACCAGGAAGGGCAGGCCCTGCCAAGAGCGCCGCCTCAGCAGAAATATTCTGACAGGGGAGACATGTACGGAAGCTCTGACAGGCAAGGCAGAAGGGGCGGCAGCGGCCGTTCCAGGAACCAGCGATAATTTTGCCTGGATATTTTTTTGTTTTTCCCGGGTTTCTTTGTTTTTTCCATCTTGAGTTATCCGTTCTTTATGGCTTTTTCAGCTGTTTAAGCGCAAATTTAATATAATTGGAGTGCAATTGATTGCCTATCATGCCAAGAGCGGATAAAAATAGGATAATACCGGGAGCGCCGGTTGGGAGATTGCTGATGGCAGCAGGAGCCAAGCGGGCCAGCGCAGGCGCAGTCCAGGCACTTGCAGAGTATCTTGAAGCAAAAGGCGTGGAGATAGGCGCACGCGCAGTTGAGATGGCCAAGCACACTGGAAGGAAGACTGTGCACGGGGAAGACATCAAGCTTGCTGCGAGAAAGCAGTAGAATTGTTGTTAGTTTTTCTTATTTCCTTTTCAATAGGATTTCAATGGATGACACCCTGACATTCTTGCCTTCCTTGTTCTGGAATTCCTCAGAGTCAATGTCGATTTTAATGACTTCAATCTGGCCAGTGAGAAATCTTTTTTGCGCCACTTCCACCACGTCAACGGCACGGCTGATAAATTTGCCTCTAGCCTTTACTGTGACTTCAGAAGCGTTCTTGGTCGTGAATTGCATCACAACCCCGGTCACATAGTTCATGAAGGGCTTGCCGCCAATAAATATTGAATTGTCGCTGCCCATACTGCACCCCCTGTTAACTGTTATCCTTATGCAGCATAGCTGAGCCAGCCGCGCCCCAATGTCTTCCATTGGTGAAAGCACTCGGTAACTTCAGCGCATATGGAGTTTATATATTTAAAAAGCTTTGTGTAAAAGATCAGGGCATAACAGCAATAAAATTCAGTCAGCATTATGGAGTGGTAGTAATAAAAATGCCCGCAATTTAAACAAAAAGAATGGCAGCTAAAGCTGGATTTTCTGCAAAATCGCAATCATTGCAAAATATTTAAATAAGCCCTGGCCTTCTGTTCAGCCATGATTATAACCATATCAGGCATGCCCGGCTCCGGCAAGACAAGTGTCGCATTGTTTCTGGCAAAAAAATTCAGGCTGAAATATTATTCTGTGGGGACCATAATGAGGTCAATGGCAAGGGAGAAGGGCATCAGCGTCACAGAGATGAACAAAAGGGGCGAAAAGGACAAAAAAATTGACAGGCAGATTGATGATTACCAGATACGGCTGGGAAAGCGTGTAAAAAATGCGATTTTTGACGGCAGGCTTAGCTTTCATTTTGTCCCGAAGTCTGTCAGGATTTTGCTTCAATGCGACCCGGAAACAGGCGCCAAGAGGATTTTCAGCCAGAAGAGAAAGAATGAGAATTACTCAACGTACAGGGAAGCCATTGCATACATTAAGAAAAGGTCGGCATCAGAGCGGTTAAGGTTTAAGCGCTATTACAAAGTTGATATTAACAGCAGGAAGAATTTTGACATCGTCTATGACACAAGCCACAATGACCAGTGGAGAAGTGCAAATGAAATTCTCAGGATGGTCGAGACTGTCAGGAAAAATAAGGCGAAAAACGCTGAGCGCAGGATGGCATCTGGAAATTCCCGAATCATGAACAGGACAGGGATCCGGCGCATCTCTGCAAGATCGGGAAGGGCAAAATAGCCTGATGAATCGTCCTGAAATCAATAAGCTATTTAAATGATAATTTGGTTTTGGTTTCCATGGCAAACATCCTGCTTATTGGCTGCGGCGCCCGGGAGCACGCAATTGCTGACGCTGTCAAGCGCAGCCCCCAGAAGCCGGTTCTTTATGCAGTGATGGCCTGGAGAAATCCGGCTTTGATTGCAATGTGCGAGGACTTTATTGTTGCAAAATACAATGATTTCCAGGCGCTTGAGCTTTTCGTGAAGAAGATTAAGCCTGAGTTTTGCATAATCGGCCCTGAGCAGCCCTTGGCAGAGGGAGTGGTTGACTTTCTCGCAGACCACGGGATTCCGTGCGTCGGCCCTACAAAAAGCCTGGCCAGGCTGGAAACCAGCAAATCATTCACAAGGATGCTGATGGATAAGTATAAGATTCCAGGGCTGCCAAAATTCCATGTTTTTGATTCCATGGACGGGATTGCTGAATTCATCGACATGCTCGCAGAGGAAGGCAAGCAGTTTGTCATAAAGCCTGATGGCCTGACTGGCGGGAAGGGAGTCAAAGTGCAGGGCGACCACCTGAAAGGCAAGGATGATGCATTGGACTATTGCAAGGAGATTCTTGCGCAGGGCCAGGTGGTAATTGAGGAAAAGCTGGACGGCGAGGAATTCAGCATCCAATGCTTCTGCGATGGAAAGGCAGTTGTGCCGACTCCTGCAGCGCAGGACCATAAAAGGGCTTTTGATGGTGACAAGGGGCCCAATACAGGGGGGATGGGAAGCTACAGCATGGAAAACCACCTCTTGCCGTTTCTTACACAGGATGCAGCAGACCAGGGGATAGAGATCACGAGAAGGATGGCAGCTGCGCTTTATGAGGAGACAGGCGAATTTTACAAGGGCATCATGTATGGTGGCTATATCCTCACAAGGGAAGGGGTCAAGCTGATAGAGTACAATGCAAGGTTTGCTGACCCTGAATCAATGAATGTCCTGACTATTTTGGTCACAGATTTTGTCGAAATCTGCCGTGCAATAATAAATGAGGAGCTCGGCGATCTGGAAATTGTCTTTGCCAGCAAGGCAACTGTGTGCAAGTATGCTGTTCCACAGGGATATCCTGACAAGCCAGCCAGGGGAGAGGAGATTTCGCTGGGCGAAAAAATCGCTGGTGTGAAAATCTACCTGGCATCAGTGGAGCAAAGCAAGGGTGACCCAAAAAAAATGGTCATGCTCGGCTCAAGGGCAATAGCATTTGTGGGCATTGCCGACACAATTCAAAATGCAGAGTACCTGGCGGAAAAAGCTGTTTCAGCTGTGCAGGGCCCGGCTTTCCACAGAAAGGACATTGGCACCACTGACTTGATTGATAAGAGAGTTGACCATATCAGGAAGATGTCGCCAAGGTAAGCTTGTGCCGGCAGTTAGGAAAATATCGCACCATGAAAGAAAATTTAAGAAAGCATTTTCTGGAAAAGAGGAACGCGCTTCAGGAAAAGCAGATTCAGGATTGGAGCAGAATTATCAGGGCTAACCTCGAATCCCTGCCGGAATTCCAGAGAGCCAGGAGCTGCATGGTCTTTGTCTCCAAAGGCAGCGAAGTTTTTACCCACGATTTAATCCAGGAAAACCTGACAAGAAAAAGGATTTCCGTGCCTGCCACAACCAAGGCGCATATCATCCCGGCCGTAATCAATTATTTTGACGAGCTTAAGGAAGGCATGTTTGGGATTCTTGAGCCCAGAAAGATTGTTGAAATGGACAAAGAGGACATTGATTTGGTTATTGTCCCGGGGATTGCCTTTGATGAAACTGGCAACAGGCTCGGCTATGGGAAGGGGTATTATGATAAGTTCCTGAAATTGGTTGGCTGCCCAAAAATTGCCCTTTCTTTTGAAATGCAGATTGCAGAAGAAGTGCCGCGGCACAGCAATGATGTCAAAATGGATATCATTGTGACAGAGCAAAGAGTTATAAAGCCTGGCAGGTAATAGACAGCAATAATAAATTAACTATATTTAAGTTTTGGCATATTTAAGTTTTGGTGCAAGATTAAAAAGAGCGGAAAAAATGGACTTGAAAACACATTCTGTCGAGCAGGCTATAATAGACATCAGGAACGGAAAATTCATAGTAATTTTCGACCCTGAAAGGGAAAAAGAGGGGGACTTGGTCATTGCCGCCAAATTTGCCACCCCGCCAAAGCTTAAGTTTCTCATGCAAAACTGCTACCAGCAGGTCTGTGTTCCAATGACCGAGCATCTGCTGAAGAAGATGGGGATTCCGCCGATGACTTATTATTCAGAGGATTTCCACGGCTGCAGGTACGCGCTGTCATGTGATTCCAAAAAGGGAGGCACTGGCGTTTCTGCACGTGACAAGAGCCTCGTTATCCAGGACCTTGTTGCAGGCAGGCTTGAAAACCTGAGCATGCCGGGCCACACCTTCCCATTGATTGCCAGGCCTGGCGGATTATTCCAGAGGCGCGGCCACACAGAGGCTTCCATTGACCTGCTGAAACTGGCAGGCATCAAGCCTGAAATTGCTGTTCTTGCTGAAATCATAGACAATAAGCGCGCAGAGTCAGCCACTGGAGAGGAGCTTGAGGCATTTATCGCGAAAAATGGCCTTACAGTTGTCAAGATCCAGGACATTCTGGATTTTATGGCCAGGCCAGGCGAGCCGCAGCTGAATATCACTGCTGAACTGAAGGAAAAGCCAGCTCAATAAAACAATAAAACATATAAATACCCCTAAAATCGCATTGATTGGTGGGGAAAAATGGCACCAATTTCTTTCATGGACGACCTCAGGAAAAAAGATCCGGCAGTGGCTGAAACTATAGACCACGAATTGAGGCGCATCAGGAATGGCGTCGAGCTTATTCCTTCTGAAAATTTTGTTTCCCTTGCAGTGATGCAGGTCATGGGAACTGTCTTTACAAACAAGTACTCTGAAGGCTACCCGCATAAAAGGTATTATGGAGGCAATGAATATGTTGACATGGTTGAGGACATTGCTGTTGAGCGGGCAAAAAAGCTGTTTGGCGCTGAGCATGTGAATGTCCAGCCTTATTCCGGCAGCCCTGCCAACCTGGCATGCTTTTTTGCATTCATGAGCCTGGGCGATGATTTCATGGGCCTGGACCTGTCCTGCGGCGGCCATCTCACGCACGGCAGCCCTGTTAATTTCTCAGGCAAATGGTACAAGATACACAGCTATGGTGTCAACAAGGACACAGAGCTCATGGAGATGGATGTCATAAGAAAACAGGCAAAGGAAGTCAAGCCGAAAATGATAATTTCCGGGCTGACAGCCTACCCAAGAAAAATTGATTTCAAGGCATTCCAGGAAATCTGCGACGAAGTTGGCGCAATCCACATGTCTGATATTTCGCATATTTCCGGATTGGTCGTTTCAGGCGTGCATCCGAGCCCGGTACCGCATGCAGATGTTGTCACAACAACAACGCATAAGACATTGAGGGGGCCAAGAGGGGCCATGATAATGTGCAAGGAAAAGCATGCAAAGGCAATTGACAAGGCTGTTTTCCCGGGATTGCAGGGCGGGCCTCATGACCACATCACAGCTGCAAAGGCAGTTGCATTTGGCGAGGCCCTTCAGCCAGACTTCAAGGAGTATGGAAAGCAGATAGTCAAAAATGCAAAAGCAATGGCTGAAGAGCTTATGCGAAAAGGGGTAAAGCTTGTCACAGACGGGACAGACAACCACCTTATGGTAATAGACCTGACCAAAAGCATGGGCAGGGATTTGACTGGAAAAGGCAAGGAGATACAGATTGCCCTGGAGGAAGCAGGGATTTACACAAACAAGAACACAATCCCTTATGAGCCTGGCTCGCCATTCAACCCTTCGGGCATAAGGATCGGGACTCCTGCAATAACAACAAGAGGCATGAAGGAAAGCGAAATGAAAGTGATTGCGGACGGAATTTCCAGGGTCATTGCCAAGTTTGAGGACAGGGACGCAATAACCAGAGTCAATGAGGACATTCTTGAAATGTGCAAGAAATTCGAGCTATATCCCGGGCTGGACATATTGAAGATGAAGTGAATAAGATTTATATAGCGCTGATTTCTCTCATATTGTATGCCAGCCAACATAATCAATGGAAAGGCGCTTGCCGATAAAATCCGAGATAAATTGAAGGAAAAAATATCCAAGGGCAATGCAAAGCCGGGCCTTGCCATAATCCAGGTAGGCGACAATCCTGTATCGGCAGTTTACATCAACAAGAAGATGCTCGCTGGCAACGATGTCGGCATCAACATGCAGCATGTCAAGCTTCCTGAGAATTGCAGGAATGAGGATGTGCTCCAGAAGATTGATGAGCTGAACAATTCGCCCGAGATTCATGGCATGATAGTCCAGCTCCCGCTGCCAAAGCAGCTTGACACCAATCTGGTCATGAACGCAGTTCTGCCACACAAAGATGTTGACGGATTTCACCCAGTCAATATTGGCAACCTTGCAGCAGGTTCTCCGAAATTCATTCCAGCAACAGCCAAAGGCATATTAAAATTGATTGAATCAACAGGAATACCATTGAAAGGCAGGCATGCAGTTGTTGTTGGCAGGAGCAACATTGTCGGAAGGCCGACAAGCTATCTTCTGCTGCAAAAGGATTGCACTGTCACTGTATGCCACAGGGAAACAAGGGACTTGGCCAGCCACACAAGACAGGCTGATATCCTTGTGGTTGCAGTCGGAAAAATCGGACTGATAACAGGGAGCATGATCAAGCCAGGCGCAATTGTAATAGATGTCGGGATGAACAAGACAGAGGACGGCAGGCTTTGCGGCGATGTTGACTTCAATACAGCAAAAGATTTTGCAGGATGGATTACCACTGTGCCTGGCGGAGTAGGGCCGATGACTGTGGCTATGCTTTTAGAAAATACGTATGAGGCTATGGTGAATAATCCTTTCAAATAAACAGTATTGAATTCTGCAGGTGAAAAATAAGGTTTATAAAGAGTTCATCACTTCTAAGTAGAGAGGCAGTAATATCATGGACCTAAACAAAATTGTTGCGAAATCTGTGGAACTTAAACTGATTGACGGCTCGATCGTGCGCGGCAAGGTTCTGACTAGGGACATCGCAGAGAAATTGGATATCTATAATTTTGACTATCCATTTGGGGGGAAATATTTCTTCAGGACTGAGGATGGTAATTATGTTAGGCTCAGTGCTCACGGAATTAATAGGGTTGTGGGAACCCATGGGCCTCTCCGGCAGCAGACAAGGCCCTACTCGTTGAAAATAGAAACATACGACTCTGATAAAAAAGGCAGGATAATTGAAAGTTATCCCTCTCAATTTGCCCTGATAAGCTGGCCACTTAAGTCAGGCGCTCAGGTATTGGAGATGGTGAACATAAACTCTCCTCACACAATAAAAAAATTGGACTTAATGCAGAGGTATGGCAATGGCAGGCCGCAGTTGGTTTATAGTGAAAAAGCCCCTGAAGGGGTATTGACAGGGCCCGGCGGCTTGATTAAAGCATTGGTCCAGAACCAGGCCTGATGAAGGCGAATTCTTTCAGTAACTTTTATAAACCTACATTTTCTCCCGGGATTGAGCCAAAATGCTGAAAATCGGAGTTCTATCCTCTACAAGGGCCACAGACATGATTGCACTACTGGATGCAATAAAAAACCGTGAAGTGGATGCCAGGGTGACAGTGGTCATAAGCGACAAAAAGAGCGCATTGGCGCTGGACAATGCAAAAAGGCACGGCATTGCAGCGATTGCTGTCAGCCCGGCCGACAAGTCAAGGGAGGACTTTGACAAGGAGATCTCGGAAATACTTGACCAGCACAGTGTGGAACTTGTTTTGATGATTGGTTATATGAGGATTGTCTCCCCCTGGTTTGTCAACAGGTATAAGCACAGGATAATGAACATTCATCCAAGCCTCTTGCCCGCCTTTGCCGGCGGCATGGACAAGGATGTGCACAAGACTGTCCTGGACTCAGGAGTAAAAATAACAGGCTGCACACTGCATTTTGTTGACGAGTCAGTGGATGGCGGGCCAATAATAATGCAAAAGGCAGTTGCAATTCAGGAAAGCGAGAGTGTGGACACATTGAAGGCAAAAGTCCAGAAGGCAGAGCAGGAAATCATAATCACTGCAGTAAAACTTTATTCACAGGGCAAGCTGAAAGTTGAGGGCAATAAGGTTGTGTCAGCTGCATGAATCACTTATGAAGGGGCGACGCTGAAATGAAGGTTTATTTTGTAACCCAGAATGATTATAAGGTCAAAGAAGTCAAGGCAATCATGAAGGAATATGGGATTAAGATAGATAAGCTCAACCTGGAAAAGGATGAGATGAAGGAAAAGCCCATTGAGCAGGTTGCAGTTGAAAATGCCGAGAAATTTGCGCGAAAGCATAATGTCCCGGTAATAGTGGAAGACACTGGCTTTTATTTTCATGCCTATGGAAATTTCCCAGGGAGCAATCCAAAACTGATGTATGGCCTTTTGGGCTACAAAGGCCTGATGAAGCTCCTGGAAAACGAGCAGAACAGAGGGGCTGAATTCAGGAGCGCTGTTGCATTTTCAGACGGGCAGCAGACCAAGCTGATTATCGGAAAGCTGACTGGCAGGGTCAGTGATTGCGTTCATGGCGAGGATATTGATGTTATGCCGTATGAGAGGATATTCATAGCAGATGGGCATGAGAAGCCATTGGCATTCCTGCCAAGGGCAGAGAAAAATAAGATGAGCCACCGTGCCAAGGCGTTCAGGGAAATGGCGGACTGGCTCAACCAAAAGCATAACCTAAAAAAGGAAGAGAAAGTACAGGACAGCCTCCAGGAAGATGAGTTCCCGGAGATGCACAATTATGAGATGAATGGTGATTATTATTAAGCCAAAGGCTGCCTTAATCAGCGTATTTGACAAGACAGGGATTGCTGATTTCGCTAAAGGGCTGGCCAGGCACGGCATAGAAATTCTCGCAACAGGCGGAACAGCCTCGCTTCTTGAAAAGAATGGGATAAAGATTACTAAAGTCGAATCCTACACTGGCAGCCCTGAAATTTTGGATGGCAGGGTCAAGACACTGCATCCGAGCATCTTTGGCGGAATCCTTGCAATCCGCGGCAAGAAGGAGCATGCTGAGCAGCTTTCTGAGCACAAATTGAAGGAAATTGACATGATTGTCGTGAACCTTTATCCATTTGAAGCCACAATAGCCAAGAATCCAGGCATGGAAGATGCGCTTGAGAACATAGACATCGGCGGAGTTTCGCTTATCAGGGCAGCAGGCAAGAATTTCCAGGATGTCGCCGTGATTGTTGACCCAAAGGACTATTCCAGTCTCCTTGATGAAGTGGAAAAAGGCGGGATTGCCGAAGAAACCCTCAAGAAACTGGCTGTCAAGGCGTTTAGGACAACCGCAGCCTATGATTCTGCAATTGACAATTACCTGAGCGAAAGGCTTGCAGGCGAAAAAGTGATCAGGCCTTTTTTTATGCACGGACAGGAGATGAGGTATGGCGAAAACCCGCATCAAAAAGGCTGGTTCTACAAGAGTGAAAAGTTGGAAGAGGCCTGTGTCGCGAATGCAAAGATGCTGAGCGGCAAGGAGTTGAGCTATAACAACATCCTGGATGCCAATGAGGCTTTCGAGCTTGTAAAGGAATTTGATGAGCCTTGCTGTGCCATCATAAAGCATACCAATCCCTCAGGCGTTGCTGTTGACAATGAGATATCCGAAGCCTACAGGAAAGCCCTGGCCTGCGACCCGCTGTCAGCATTTGGCTGTGTTGTTGCAATGAACAGGAAGTGCGACATAAGGACAGCTGAGCTGATGAAGCCTAATTTTATTGAGGTGGTAATCTGCCCGGGATTTGAGCCTGGCGCGCTTGAATTGCTGAAAACAAAAAAGAATCTCAGGCTGCTTGAAACAGGAAAGATAGGGGAAAGGGCTCCGCAGATGGAAATGCGCACTGTGACCGGCGGCCTTCTTGTGCAGTCAAGGGATTTCCCAAAATTGGACAACAGGACATTCAAAGCTGTTACCAGGAAAACACCTTCGCCAGGGGAATTGGAGGACATGATTTTTGCAATCAGGGTTGCCTTGCACGTAAAATCAAATTCTGTTGTTTTTGTCAAGGATAAGGTCACTGTTGGCATCGGGGCAGGGCAGATGTCAAGGGTTGACTCAGTCAAAATTGCAGTTGAAAAAAGCCAGGGCCTTGTGAAGGGAAGTGTAATGTGCTCTGATGCATTCTTCCCGTTCAGGGACGGGGTGGATGAGGCTGCCAAGGCCGGCGTTTCTGCCATTGTGCAGCCAGGCGGCTCAATCAGGGATGATGAGGTTGTCAAGGCTGCTGACGAGCATGGAATCTCAATGGTTTTCTCGGGCATAAGGTTGTTCAAGCACTGAAGTGAAGGTTCCTAATTTTACCCAAAATTAATGCCAAGCCTCTCCTCAAGTGGAAAAACTCTTTTTGCATTTTCAAGAAATTGGTGCTGGGCGTCTTCCGGCAGTTTTTCAAAGAGCGTCAATGCCCGTTTCACATCCAAAAGCCAGGGAAAGTCAGTGCCCCATAAGTATTTTTTATTCAGCTGCCCATCAGCCATGCTTGCAAGCAGGTCATATTCCATTATGGCAGAATGGATGTCGCTGTGCGTTGATGGCGCAAGCAGGCCGGTTGTCTTGTCAAGCCTCCTTAATTCTCCAGTCATGGCAGTTGTGTTGGTGAAGGCATTGGAATAATCACGCAAGAAATTTTTTCTGTAACCCAGTTCAGATTGCCTTAATCCACCCAGGTTGTGGGCAAGGATAACATTCACTCCAGGGTTCCTTTCAAGCCTGTCCCTGATCTTTGCATCGGATGTGTTCTCTTCAAAGTCATCTGAGCTGCAATGGTTCAGCACAGGGATGCCTGCTTTCCCGGCTATTTCATAATAAGGGTCAAGTGCAGGGTCATCTATGTCCAGGCCGAGCAGGGATGTCGGCACCTTCAGCCCGATGATTTCAGACCTCTTCGCCAGTTTCTCAATTTGTTTAGGTGTGGTTTCCCTGTACTCAAAAGGCGAGTCGGGAGGGGAGGCATACGGCGCCAAGATTAAATATGCCCCAAGCAATAAGTCAGGATTGGCTTTCACAACATCAGCCATGAGTGGGTTCAAGTCAGGATTTGTCCCTACAATAAAATATTTTAGGTCATGGGTGTGGTTTCCCTGCGTGTCAAAAAATTTTTTCATAAACCTTAGATTATCAAGTGTAAAGCCCTCATTCAGCAGTGGCCCGTACATTGCCTGGGTGTCGATAATTTTCATGCTAATCAGCGTTTTCTCAGTTTATAGTTTATAAATTGATTATTTCAATGTTTATTTTGCGTTGATTTTATAACCTTATAACCCGAACAGGTTAACATTATAATACCAACCGAGAACACCTTGAAGTGCCCTGCACCTCTTCTTTTTATTCATCTTTGGCAGGATGGTGGCATTTTTAAGATTTTGCAATCTTATTCAATCCAAATGAATTTTGCATGCAATATTGTGAGGATTAGAGCATTTTGAGCTTGCCTGTGAACTCGTCGATCTTTGTGTCATCATCAGGGCCAATGCCCAGGCAGGTCACAGTTCCGGGCTGGAGGACTGTGTAGCCTGCGTCGGTTATTAGGGCAGTCTTTAGCCCCCCGTCACGGCAAAGCGCCATGTATTTTTTAAGCTCCTTTTCATCGCTGACTTCCAAAACGATTTTTTTGCCTCCCTCTGCCCTCCATTTGTCCAGGATTTTTCTGTCAGTTTTTAGCGCTGCCTCCAAAGAGGCGTGCGCAACCTGTGCAGCCATTTTGCCCTTTGGCAGTTTTAAGTCCTTTCTGACTATTATTACTTGTTTCATTTTTAAGATCAGCCAGCTCAATAAGCAGCTCAATGAGCGGAATTTACATAGCATTCGTCACACATATGTGTAGCGGGAAGCCCGATAGCCTGTGACAGTTCCTCTTTTGTTGCATAAACCAGGGCTTCATTCTCCTGCATCCCGAGTGCCTTCTTAATTTCAGGAAGTGATTTCCCGTGCGCAATAAGCTCCTCAGTTGTGTGGAAATCAATTGCATGGTTGCATGGGTGCCTTATGGCAGGGAAGGTGATAAACAGATGGATCTCTTTGGCGCCAAGATGCCTTAGGTACTTGATATCATGCTTGATGGTTGTGCCCCTGACTATGGAATCATCCACAATTATGACATATTTCCCCTCAACCTCCTCCCTGAAGACATAATGGTCGGCTATGGTGTCCAGTTCCCTGTGCTCCTGGGTTGGCTGGAGGAATATCCTCGGCGAGAATGGGTGCTTTTCAATTGATGAATTGTAGGCAATGCCGGTTGTATTTGCCAGGTGTATGGCTGCTGCCTCAGCTGTCCGCGGGACAGGGCAAATGATCAAGTCTGTTTTGTGCTTCATTAAATGATTGTATTCAGGGGTGGACATGAACCGCTTCCACATTGCGTCGACTATTAATTTCCTGATGTTTTTTACAAGGTTGTTGTTGAGATAGGAGGATGCCCGCATAAAATATGATGCTTCAAAAGGGCATAATTTTATTCTGGAAGGCATTATTTGCTTTCTTATCACGTCAAGGCTGCTGTTGATAAAAATCATCTCGCCCGGCGCTATTTCATCATAAGCCTGCCGGCCTGATGCATAGAGCTTGTTTGATGTGCCCTTGAAAAGCATTTTTTCGAGTGCAATTGTTTCAGAGGCAAACGCATAATCAGTGATTTCGCCTTCATTGCCATCATGCTCCCGTGCCACGCCATAGAACAACGGCCTTCTTCCTTCCGGGTCCCGGAATGCGACCAGGCCGACATTATTGATTATGGCAATAGCGCTGTATGTTGCCTTAACACGCTCCATGACACCCCTGACAGCCATCTCAATCTTCTTGCCGTCGTCCAAACTCTCCGAATTCGAATGGAATTCCTCTGAAAATACCTTGAGGATTGCCTCCACATCATTGTTGCCAGCTTTCCTGAGCCCAAGATTTGTAAAGTATGCATCTATTTCAGCGTAGTTGTGCACATCTCCATTGTGCACGATTACAATTCCGCCGTGCGGGGCGTGCAGTGGCTGGATGCTGGCCTGGCTCATCCTGGATTTCTCCTCGTGGGACAAGTCCTTGTCCGATGCTGAGACTGTATAGCCTGCTGTGGGGTACCTGACCTGGCCAACCCCCATGAACCCGGTCATCTGGGAAAGCTTGGCCTTTGTGAATACCTCTGACACCTTGCCATGCCCTTTTTCAATCTTTAAGGGATTCAGGTCAAGGACTGTGTGCTCAACGGCCAGCTCGCGGAGCATTTTTTGCTTTTGCTTGTTTATAGAGAATTTTCTGATTGTCGCGACGCCAGCGGAAAAATCGCCCCGGTTTTGCAGCTGGTACAGCCCGTGCGCTACAAGGGCGCCCATATCTTTCCGGTTTTGATTAGATATTATCCCTATGACCCCGCACATGATTTTATGAGAAGGGGAGGTGGTTTATAAAATTACTGCTAATGGTTATGAGGGAGCCGGGACACTTGTGCACAATTACACAAGCGGTGTCTTTCCGCCGTAAAGTGCAGAGAATTTGCCGCCCTTGAATTCCAGCGTGAAGATATCTGTGTTCACTTTGGTCGCCCTCATTTTGACGACCCTGAT
This sequence comes from Candidatus Woesearchaeota archaeon, assembly GCA_018303405.1. Lineage (NCBI taxonomy): Archaea > Nanobdellati > Candidatus Woesearchaeota > Candidatus Woesearchaeota archaeon. The sequence goes on from JAGVYD010000014.1 coordinate 50,428, forward strand.
ATTTCTGTCAATTTTGCGCGCCCGGGGGGCAAGTTCCACATGGATTATGCCATCCGCCAGGAAATCTTCAATTTGGTATTCGCCATATTTATCTCCTGTTAGCCGCATCTCAGAAATCAAAAGTGAGGTAATTGACAAATCGCGGAAAAATTCAAACAGGTAAAACAGCTGTGTCCTTGCATTGGCAAAATCTGAGAGCACGTAAAGCGCTGACAGCGAGTCCAGTGCAAAAATGCCCAAATCACAGTTTTCCCTGACTTTTTTCAGTATGTTTTTCAGGACATTCAGCCAGTCGCCGGCCTGTTTGTCGCTCAGTGATTTGACTTGTTTTCTGATTGCCCCGAGGTCAGTGATTATCATTGCGCCTTTTCCTGATTTTACCCTCGCAACTGCGTCATTGATCTTGCCAATGTCATCCAAAATGACCAAGTTGATTTGCTTCAGGTCAAACCCCATGTTCACAAGGTGCTTAACCAGGCTTTGGTAGGACTGTTCCAAAGACAAGTAAAGGCCGATCTTGCCTTTCAGCGCCTCGTTGTAAAGAACATTGAATGTAATGGAAGATTTCATTGTGCCGGCTGTTCCAGCTATAAGAACTACATGGCCTTCAGGTATGCCACCCTGTATTTCACTATCGAGATTGCTTATGTATGTTGGCACCCTTCTAAGCTCGAACTCTCCCGCCATCTTGACCTCTTTTTTGTTCAACTGCCATGCATCGCATTATGCATGAGCCAATGCCCTGTGCAATCACATATTATATTGTTATTATATTAACCTTATATTAACCTTGAATATTATGTCTTATGGGTTATATATTTTATATATTGCCTTTTCATGGTGGACATTGCATCCGGCAGTATTTCGCTTTTATGGGATGTTGATTGCTTAATGCTTATTTAAGTTTTGTGCTTCAGCACAGTCATTTTACCCTTTCCTGTTGTCACGACTATGCTCACCTTTGCAGCATCAAGGCTTGAGCCCACTATCATGCCATCTGTCTTGTATTCCCAGATTTTCTTCCCGATGTACCTTCCAGGCGGGATTGTCATGATATCAGAATAGCTCCCTGACTGCTGTGTAATCCCTGCAACACCAGGCACATAATTCAGCAGGAATTGGCCTTCAGCATCCAGGACATACACTGAATGATCGTATGAGCATGCGACAATCTCAAGCCTCCCATCCCCATCCACATCAGCCGCTATTGGAGGGGCAACGACCCAAAAGCTGGTTTCGTAGCTCCAAAGCTTGTTGCCATCTGAAGCCAGCGCATATACCTGGTCATCACAGCATCCGAACAATACTTCCATTTTTTTATCGCCGTTTATGTCCGCCAGTGTGGCAGAAGAGGGAATGCTGGCCCCTGCCTTGTATGTCCAAAGGACTTCGCCATTATGGTCAAAGAGGTACAAAAACCCGTCATTTGTCCCCACGACAATATGGTCTTCGCCGTCCCCGAAAACATCGCCAACTGCAGGCGATGCAGTGATTTTTCCCTGGCATTTGTGCTTCCAAACCAGCTTGCCTTCAATGGAAATGCAGTACAGGGTTCCGTCATTGCTCCCAAATACAAGGCGCCTTTTCCCGCCCACCATCAGGAAAGCAGGGGATGACTCAATTCCGGATGCTGCCTTGCTAATCCACTTAAGCCCGCCCAGGCTGTCAAGGCAATACAAATTTGAATCGCTGCTGCCGAAAAGGATGTCCTCAATCCTTTCATGCCCGTCAATGGAAATAAGGGGCGTTGTCTTTACCGGGCCTTTTGCCTGGAACTCCCACATGTAATTGCCATTTGAGTCAAGTGCATAGACCGAGCCATCATCCCTGCCAAAGACAATCTCCATGTTGCCGTCATAGTTGATGTCCATTATCCTTGGCTCTGATTGTATGGATTCTGAGAATTCTGTAGGCTGGAACAATTGCTGCATGTCTGTTTTTGCAGCCTTGGCTGGCGAAAACACCCATTCGATCTTGTCTTCCTTCACGGCAAACAGCCTGCCGTCCTTGGTGCCGAAAACAGCCACATGCTGCCTCATTTTGTCGAGGTCGGCAATGATAGGCCTTGTGGTTATGTCAGTCTTGATATCTAGGCTGGAGGACATCTCAAGCCTGCCTGTCCTTTTTCCAAGAAGATGCTGCACTGAATTGTAAAGTCCCATCCAGGCTCTACCATATTTTGGCGGATATATAAATTTTTCTCAGTGGCGCATAAAGGACTCATTTATTGAAAGGCGTTAGATGTAAAAATAGGTTGGAATGCCTTTGCAAATCTTTTTAAATGACCATTATTATCACTGTGTAATGGATGCAAATAGACGTGTTGTTATAACAGGTGCCGGAGTTGTTTCCCCTATAGGCAATGATGTTGAAACATTCTGGAATAATTTACTTGCGGGAAAGTCAGGCGTAATTGCAGTTGATGAAGACTGGATTGGCAGACAGACTGAGGTTATGGACCGCGGTGAAAAAAAAATAATTGATGTTTTTCAAACACGTGTTTACGCACCGGTTAGGGATTTTGATGAGAGCAGGCTTGGCTTCAGGGAAGGCCAAAGAAGCGATTTTGTCTCAAAATTTGCAATCGATGCAGCTCGACAAGCTATTGAGAATGCGGGCCTGGAAACTAGATTGGTTGGCCCGGACAAGCAGAAACAATATGAAATTCTTGGGATTGATACAGATCGGGCTGGTGTAATGATAGGAACGGGCATCGGCGGCCAGACAACAGATGTCGAAAATTATGAAAGATACTTAAAAGGTGATTATAGAAACATTAGCCCATTGGCAGTGCCAATGATTATGGCAAATGCTGTGCCCGGAATGCCTGCTATAAAATACAAGTTTCACGGTCCATCGGGCGTAATTGCAACCGCATGTGCAACAGGAACAGACACCATTGGACATGCATATCAGCAAATTATTCTCGGAAAAGCTGATTTAATGCTGGCTGGTGGTTCTGAAGCTCTGCTTAGGGATGGAGGTTATACATTTTATCTTTTTAATAAGGCAGGTGCAATGACAACAAGGCACTATGACGACCCCACAAAAGCCAGCCGGCCATTTGATAAAGACAGGGATGGGTTTGTGATGGGAGAAGGAGCAGGTGTACTAGTGCTTGAAGAGCTTGAACATGCAAAAGCAAGAAATGCACCAATACTTGCTGAGGTTGTAAATTATCATTCAACAACTGATGCATATAATCTTACAGATCCTGATCCAAATGGCACACAAGTAATCAGGCTTATGAAGGAAGTTATGGCTGAACGAGGCATTGACCCAAAAGAAGTTGATTACATCAATGCACACGGCACATCAACAATAAAAAATGATGAAGCTGAAACTCAGGCAATAAAGGCTGTTTTTGGGGATCATGCGTATAATCTATTGGTCAATTCATCTAAGTCAATGATTGGGCATTCGTTGGGCGCCAGCGGGGCACTGGAAGCAATTGCCACTGCACTTTCGCTCAAGCATGGCAAGGTGCACCCGACAATTAATTATGAAACGGTTGATCCTGGCGACCCCAAAATACCAGGCTCGGCCCTTGATTTAAATTTTGTGCCTGATGTGGCAGTTGTGCAGCCGATTAGAATTGCTTTGACTAATTCTTATGGATTTGGCGGGCATAATGCAACTTTGCTTTTGGCAAAATATGAAGGCTAATTTCCGATTTTAGTATTTTGTTTTATTCTTGGGCTTTGTCCGAAAAGTTAGTTTGGGCATCAATTTTGCGAAGTCCATTCCAGGATGGGTTAGGCATTTTTCGGGGTTGCAGAGGAGAAAAATGCAATTTGCGAGAAGCTGCAATGCTGAGCGGATGCCCAAACCAAGCCGAAAGGCGAGTTTTCGGACAAAGCCTTATTCTAGACAAAATTTATATAACCCCTATTGTTGATTGAGACAATGGACAATAAGAACAACAATCACAAAAATAATTTGCACAATAATAAAACCAATGGAAAGAATGGCAACCATAAAAATGATAATAAAAATAATCACAATAACCAGAAGGCAGAAGACTTTGAGGGATTATTCTGGGCTGACCAGCTGGCTGAAGAGATTATTGGCAGGGAAAAATTTCGTTATCTGGAGCAGGAAACTCCCAAATTCGACAAATTTACAGTGAAAACTTCTGCTTCCCTGTCAGGCGTTCTCCATATAGGGAGATTGAGTGATACAATAAGGGGAAGCTCGGTTTACCAGGCCTTGAAGGATGCCGGAGCCAAGGCACGGCTGATCTGGGTGGCTGAGGACATGGACCCCTTGCGAAAAGTCCCTGAAGGAGTGCCCAAAGACTATGAAAAATATATCGGGATGCCAGTTACAGACCTGCCGGACCCGGAAGGATGCCACAAAAGCTATGCCGACCACCACGTTGCCGAGTATTTCAAGGTCCTGGATGAATTCGTGACTGAAAAAATGGAAAAGTTTTCCATGCGCGCGGAATACAAGGCAGGAAATTTCAGGCCTTATATCAAAAAAATCCTGGACCAAATCGAGACAATAATTGAAATCCAGAACAGGTACAGGACTAATGCCCTGAAAAAAGGATGGTCGCCCTGGACCCCGATTTGTGACAATTGCGGGAAAATAATTACCCCGAAGGTGACTGGCTTTGAAGGCGGCAAAGTCCAGTATGTTTGCAAGGATTATGCATTTGAAAAATATACTGCCACAGGATGCGGCCATCGTGGGGAAAATGACCCTTTGAAGGGCAATGGCAAGCTGGTCTGGAAAAGCGAATGGGCAAGCCAATGGGCCTTGTGGAAAGTTGTTTCAGAGGGCGCGGGAAAGGAATACCAGGTGCCGAACAGTGCATTCTGGATTAATGCTGAAATTGTGGAAAAGGTGCATGGCTTTCCGAGCCCGGTCCCGATTTTTTATGAGCATTTGATGATTGACAATGTCAAGATGTCAGCCTCGCTTGGCAATGTGGTTTACCCGTCGGACTGGCTGGAGGTTGCGTCGCCCGAGCTTCTCAGGCTTTTTTACAACAAGAGGCTCATGACCACAAGAAGCTTTTCCTGGAAGGATTTGCCTGTTTTATATGATGAGGAGGATTATTATGCAGGTGTCAGCGCCGGCGAAATTATCCTGGAGAACAAGAAGGAAGAGGCGCACATCAAAAGGCTCTTCCAGATATCCCACGGCCATGCTGAAACCAGGACATGCCCCGTGTCATTTTCCCATGCAATTGTTGTTTCCCAGATCTCAAACAAGGATGAAGACATAGTCAAGAGCCTGAAAAAAACAGGGCAGTACGATGACGCCAGGAAGGATATAATTTGGGAAAGGATTGGCAAAGTCAGGAGATGGCTTGACAAATATGCGCCAGTCGAGGCAAAATTCGAAGTCATGGAAGAGATTCCAAAGGGATTGTCATTGAGTTCAGCACAAAAAAAAGCGCTGCACACTCTTGCCGGGAGGCTTTTGGAAAAAGAATGGCAGGAAAAGGAGCTTTTTGAGGAAATTTATGCCATTGCGAAGGAGCTGGGCATGCAGGGCAGGGAGGTTTTTGAGGCAGGCTACAGGGTTTTGCTGGACAAGACAAGGGGGCCAAAGCTCGCCCCATTTATTTTGATGCTTGGCAGGGAAAAAGTGGCAGGAATGTTTAAAGAAGTGTAGTGCATCGGGCTTGTGGGCAATACTGCCGACTATCAGGATATTATTTTTTCGCTGTTTTCTTCTTCTTTGGCGGCATTATGGAATAAACAACTGTTTTGTATGTTTTATGGGGCCTGAATTTTTTCTTGAAGAACAGCATGGGGGCATCGCTCCCGCCAAGGTTGACCTCATGGAATTTCATTTTTTTGAGGTATGACAGCTCATCGATGTATGCTGTTTCGCCCAAGCCATCAGCACTGTAATCAAGGATGCCTATCGCGGAGTAGGCTTTTTTTGAGTTTGGGATTCGCCAGCCGGCTGAAATAGTTGCCGGCTTTCCATCAACAAGAATGCTCCTTGCATAATCGCAGCCCTTGAAATTATTGTCAATAAGCTTGATATATTTCCCAATTTCTGCGCGGTCTCTCAGGGCCCTTTTTCTCACCCATCGCTTTACAAGCTCCTTCAATTGCGATTTCTTGAGTGACCTGGATGAGACAATCCTGACTTTGTGGAAACGATAGAGCCTGTTGCGCAAATTGCGGATTTTTTTCCAATTTTTGCCGGGTATATTTTCGTCAAAGCCTTTGATCTTGAACAGCGGCCAGTGGAGCGAGTAGTTTATGCGCGGGAAATGAAATTCATTTTTTGCCTTCTTCATGACAGACTTGCGCAAATTTTCCCGCGTCTCCACAACAACCTTTTTTGCCTTGTCGTGCCCGATGGCGAAGTTAACAAAGTCAATAAAGATTTTCTGCCTTATTTTGGCAGGGGCAATGACCTCGTCAAATGTGTGCCATGTGCCTTTGCGGCCGCGCAGCGCAAGAACTCCCATATGTTTCCCAAAGTGGACAAAAACAGGCCTGCACCCTTTTTCCCCCATGTAAAGATAATGCTGATAATTGTGCTCTGGCCCGGTGCCGTATTTCCTGATTGCCTTAAGCACAATTCTTTTATGCGCCTTAAGCTGCAATATTTTTATTGCCATTGATGAATCATTGACTGATATCTATTTATGTTTTTTTATATTTTATGATTGAAGATGTGCATAAAGTAGAGTAGGCAATCATAAATGGAAAAAATCACAGGCAATGATAAAGAAAAACACAAAAATTACTTTGCTTCCGGGTTTGGGCTTTCAAGCTGGGAATTAAGCTTGTTGGCATCAATCTCTGTCATATTGTATATTTCATGCTTGATGCCGTACCTGTCCAGGGCTATTGTGAAAATCCTGTTGATCATCTCATTATAAGTGATGCCAAGAGATTTTGCCGCTTTTGGCAGGGTGTTGTCAGCGCTTATGCCTGGATTTGGGTTTAATTCGAGGACATAAGGCGTTCCATCTGCTGAGAGCCTGAAATCAATTCTCCCGTAATCCCTTGCGCCAAGAATCTTATAAGTGTCGAGGGCAATCTTCCTTAGCTTGACCTCCAGGCTTTTTGGCAGGTCTACGGGGCATATCTCAACGCTTTTCTGGAAAATTTCGCTTTCCTTGTCCCACTTTGCATCATAGGTGAAAATCCTGTGCATACCTGGCTCAAGCTCGCCAAAGACAATTTCACTGACAGGCAAGGCCTGGGCTGTGCCATTGTTGCCCCACACACCAACTGCAAACTCCCTCCCGTCAATATACTCTTCCACAAGGGCAGGCTGGTTATATGTGCGGATAATGTAGCTGACCCTCCTCATTAATTCTTTCTCATCATTTACAATTGCGTCATTGGTTATGCCAATGCTGTTGTCCATGGCAACTGGCTTGACAATGAGCGGGAAAGTCAGGTCAGGGCTCACTTTCTTGTTCCTGGAATAGAAAACCTGGAATTTCGGAGTCGGGATGCCGTAATAATTCAAAATTTCCTTGACTTTGACCTTGTTCATGCACAGTGCAAGTGTCAATGGCGCTGAGCCTGTGTAAGGGATTCCAAGAAGCTCCAGCATCGCCGCGACATGAGGCTCAAAGAAGCTGTTGCCATTAAACCTTTCGCAGACATTGAATGCCATGTCCACATTTGCCTTTCTGAGCTTCTCAAAGGTTTTTTCATTCACATCAAAGAATGACACTTCATGGCCATACTCCTTAAGCGCTGTGACAACGCTTCTGCCAACTTCGACAAGGTCGTCCTCGACTTCCTTGAACTCATTATCCTCGAAGACATTTGAAAGAACCGCGACCCTCATAAGCGCACCCTCGGTACATTGATTGCACAGAAATTTTTAGACAAAACTGTCACAGTCTTGGTTTTTGAGAACAGACTGGATTTCTCATGGCTGGATTGGTCAACTCTGGCTACCATTTTTTGCTAGTCGTTGCTGTTTCCAGCCGTTTTAGTTGGTTAATTGAGATTTTCATTTCAATTTTTTATAAATTATGTCCTAGCTAATATTTAAATATTTTTATTTTGCGCGGAATTTTTTTGGAATTTTGATGAAATTTGATAAAAAAATGGCTGAAATCGGTTCTAATCGCATATTTTTGCCTAAAATCAGCAATAAAACCGCAAAAGCAAAAAAAATTAGAATAAAAAAATGCAAAATCCGACCGGAATCAATCAACAGATAATTAACAAATACATTTCAGGCACTCAACTAATCATTGTCATCAGGGTCATTCCCATCAAAATTGTCTCCCCAGTCATCGTCTGAATCATCATCAAAATAATTTTTCCATGGTCCTTCCATCCTTCTCACCTCCTTAAAGAGTTTTGATTTCCGCCCCTCTTGGCATTGCTTCTCCGCACTCAGGGCAATATTCCTCTTCCTCATCCATCAGATAGCCGCACATTGGGCATTCGAGCTCCGCCATAATCATCACCCCGATGTCCGCTAAAAGTTAAGGCAGGGAAATTGATGCAGGACAGGTGCATTGCAGTTTCCTGTTTTCAGTTTCTGCAACCCGATTCCCCCACTTCCATTTCTCATGCCTTTCTTCTCGCGACTTTTTTGTTTTTTTGATTTTTTATTATTTTTCTATTCAAGGCAGGAGTGGCTACATAGTTTTTATGTATTTAAATCTTATCTTTCCGCATATCCTTCTCTGAAGCTCTATAATGGCATCCCGATTTCGTGCATCAATTCCACGTATGATGCAGCGCTCCATGCCTGTGCCTTGCATCCCTGCGGCTTAAGCCTGGAGGCAGAGCTTACTTCTGAATGGTGCCCTAAGAATCCCTGGTATAGTATGTCGCTGGTGCTGGAGTTAAGGATGCCCTGGATTTCCTTGGAAAATCCCCTCCGGCTCACTTGGTGCATTGAGATTGCTGCCAAGTTGTTGATAAAGTACCATGAATCACCGCGATGGTAGCTTTGGTTGTTTTCTCCGGTGTAGTCTTGGGTAAACAATGGAGAGCCTTTGTCAATGGTTGCCAGCCCGCCCCAGCCCAGCCATATTCTGTCCAATGCATATGAGAAGACTTTCCGCCATTGCATGCCGGATAAGAGTTGTGGGTAGATGTAATGCGCAAGGAAGACATTGGGTCTTTGCGTAGCATCCCCGAGGCCATCGCACAATTTTTCCCCGTCATAAAAGAGCTCCCTTGTGCTTTGCGAGTAAATTTTCTCTGATTTAAGGCAGAAATCATAATTTTCAGTGTCTTTCAGGAGTTTTGAGAGTTTTTTTGCCACTTCCAGCATTTTCAGGAAAAGGCATTGAATCTCAATCCTCTTGCCTTGCCTTGTGTCCCCTCCATAATCGGTGTCCATCCATGTTTCCAGCGGATTATTGTAAATCAGGCCCCTGTCCAGGTATTTCTCCATAATTGATTTCAAAGAAAAATCAAGCTTGTCCTTGAAATACAGAAGGTCCTTTTCAGGCAGGATATCATCCAGCAGCTTCCGCTTTTCAAGCGCTTCTATAAGGTCACCCAGCCTCTTGAATGCCCATCCCACAGAATCAGCGCTTGCCAGTTCTGACTTCGGAAACCTATTGGTGAGGCGGCCATCCTCCCTGAGCTGGCGCAGCAGGCGCTTCAGGATTTTTGCAACAAGCTTATACTGCTCCTGGGCAATCAATGCCCCGAGTGATATTGCCTCATCCCTGCTCCAAAACTGGAAAAACCATGGCAGGCCTGCAAAAATCCCATCCTCGTGTGGGATTGAAACATACAGTGAATCGATGGAAGCGGATGCGCAAGCATATGCAACTGCAAATGCCGGGTCTGGCAATGCAAATTTCTGGGCACCCAGTCTTTTTTGGTGGCTTTCAATCTCATCCTGCCACTCATGCGCATGCCTTTGCAGTTTATCAGCATTTTCAACAGCTTCCTCCTGAATGTCAGAAAACCCAAATGAGAGGCTTAATGCTTTTTCACAGGCAATTGAAAATGCCCTGAACACGTACAATTCCTTTGGGGAGGAATTCCTTTCAGCATCATATGGATAATAGTCCTTTTCCCAGGTCTGGAGCAGCCCGACATCCTTTTCATTGAAATTCCCCTTAATTGCGAGATAAATTGAGTAGGCCTTTTCATTGAGCGTGCTATCCTGGAACTTGGCGTATTCGACGATAATCAGGCCATCCTGCCTTGAGATGGAATAAATCCTCCCCTGGTCATTAAAATCATAGATTTTCCTGCAGTCAAGGTAAACAGCCAGCTTTCCGGTGAATTCCTTTACATTGTACTGGAAGGAGTCGCTGTGCGGCATGAAAAAAGTCTCAGAGATATTTCCTGTTTTCCTTTCGGCACTGCCCGGCCTGACAAGAATGGCTTCAGCCGGGATGGCGTTGGAAAGCGATGCATCATCCTTGTTGTACAGCTGGATCTTGTCAACTGTCTTGAATAATTGCCAGTCTGCTGCTGGCTCACTGCCTGGCTTTGGCCTTAATTCACGAAAGAAATGGCAACCTGAAAACCTGCTCGGATTTTGCCCGGCAGATAGGGACAAGTATCCGCCTCTCTTGTTAGTCAGCAGGAATTCTGCTGATTCCACCTCTTTTTCAGCGTGGTGACCCGCTAAATCATATGATATTTTCACCATTGAACAAATCTTCCGGCCAAAATTGACTAAATGGCCTATTCCTCTTCGATTTCTGAAGACTCCCCGATATTGATTTTCTTGAATTTGCCAGCAAAGACTGAATTTGCCCCGATTATGGACATGTGCAATTGGGTATTCTCAATGCGGGTGTTGGCATTTATTATGCTGTCCCTGAGGATGGAATTCAGTATTGTCACATTGCTTGCAACTGAAACATATGGCCCGACAATTGAATTCTCTATTATTGCGTCCTTTTCGATGTGGACTGGCGGGATAATGATTGAATTTTTTGTTTTGGCGCCCATCATGCTCCTTTTGTCCAGGAAATACCGGTTGGTGTCGAGAAGCGCCTCTGCTGTGCCGCAGTCTTTCCAGACCTGGACTTCAAGGGACTTGAATTTCGCCCCCCTGTCAATCATCATCTGGAAGGCATCCATCAGGTAGTATTCCCCCTTGTTCATCTTTTTCTCCCTGAGCATCTCATTTATGCACTGGAACATCAGCTTGTAATTTCTGACATAATACAATCCGATGTTGACAAGGTTTGAGATGGGAGGGTCGGCCTTTTCTGAAATTTTAGTCACATCCCCGCTTGAATCTGTCTTGATTTGGCCAAACCTTCTTGGGTCTTCAACGCTTTTGACAAAAATCCCGCCGTCTTCCTTGATTTTTTTTAGCTCATCGATTTTAGCGTCGGAAATTGTATCAACGAACCAGATTACGACATCTTCCTTTATGTACGGCTCCGCAAGCTTGACGGCAGTTGCCTGGCCGTTCAGCACAGTCTGCTCGATGAATCTTGTCCTGAACTTGTAGTTGGCATTGACGAATTCCTCAATTTGCTCGCCGAGGTAGCCGGTTATGAAGATTATCTCTGAGATGGACTTGTTGCCTTTTATGCTGTCAAGGATATGCGCAAGGACCGGCTTCCCCGCAACTGTCACAAGGGGCTTTGCCTTAGTGTAAGTGTGCGGCCTCAATCTTGTGCCCATTCCTGCTACGGGTATGATTACCTGCATTTTTACGGATAATTCAGAGGTATATTTAAAATTAATGCCATTGCGCAGACCTAAATCTCACCCCTAAAGAACTTTGCCGCCTCTTCAGGGGGAACCGTGTTGATGTATGCTTCTGTGCCAATTTCAAATCCGGCGAGCCTGGCTATTCGCGGGGTAAATTCAAGGTGAAAGTGAAGATTGCGCCCTGGCGGCGCATTGTGGAGGTAAAAATTGTAAGGATGGCCCAGTTCCTTTAGTTTTGCGAGCACCTTTTGGAAAATATCGGCAAAATCCTGCAATTCAACATAGTTGAGGTCCTGCATGGACGTCAAGTGCCTTTTCGGGAAAAGCCATAATTCATAGTTATATCTCGAAGCATAAGGCGTAAATGCTGCAAAATACTTTGTTTCGATGCATTTTCTGTAGCTTCCTTTCTCAATATCGACAATCCTGCAGTAGGGGCAGTGGCCTTTTTCCTTCTGGAAGGATTCAGCTGCATCTGATTCCTGGCGGATTATTGACGGAACCAGGTTCATGGACAGGATTTGGGTATGGGTATGGACAAGGGAGGCGCCGCCCTCCTTGCCGTGATTCTTGAAAAGAACAACATATTTTGCGCTCGGATTTTTTTGCAGCTCCTTCATCCTGAGGTTGTAGACTTTGACAACTTCAAGTATCTGCTCTTTGGCCAGGTCGTGGAGATGCTGGCCGTGCTGCGGAGTTTCCACCACGATTTCATGCATGCCATAGGGGTTTGAAAACGTGAAAAAATCGTTGTCAGTCCTTATTTCAGGGGTTCCTGCGAGCTCAGTGGCCGGGAACTTGTTCGGGAATACCCTTACCTGCCATGAATTTGCCTTTTCAAGCCTGTAAATTTCAGGAGGCGTCAAATGCTCATTTCCCGGGCAAAAGAAGCATATTTTTTCACTTTGCGCAGATTCCTCTGGCTTGAACTCCCTCGGCCGTGCACCCCTGCCGCTGGATATGATTGCCCACCTGTCCAGAAGATAATCCTTCCTTAGCTCCATTTTCCATCCTTTTTTGCGTCTTTGCTCCCAACAATCAACCAACAATCAACCGATAAATTGATTATGGGCCCTCATAAAATGAAACTATGCTATTTTCAGGCGCTGTAGAAAATCTCGGCTGGTGCCTCGGTCTTGCCATCGGCTCGCATTCTCTGATTTGGCATGAAGATGCAAATTCCTCTTGCAATCTCCTTTGCATATGCTTCTGTGGCAATAAAATGCTCGCATAACTGATGGCAAGACTTACATTTTCTACAGCGCCCTATTTTCAGGCAAAGCCTAATGCTTGTCCACTGCCATATTGTGCGCCCGGATGTAATTCTCGGCAAAATTTTTCCAGTCCGACGTCGAGCTGATTTTCTTGGCCTCATACTTGTTTGCAATCCTTTCTTCCCGCGTCAGCTGCGTATAGTCAAGCAGTATCTGCTTGAGGTTTTCAACAACGCTCCCGTCATTCCTGTTCATCCTGTTGACAACATAAATCCCTGGAAACTTTGATGGCTTGCATTCCTTGCAGATATACCTGCCAAACCCTGCAAGGTCTGTAGTGACTGATGCCACCCCGAGCGCTGCAGCCTCAAGAGGCGTGTAGCCCCAGGGCTCATAGTATGAAGGGAATATTCCCAGCTGCGAGCCGAGGATGGCCTCATAATAATTGAGGTCCAATAATCCATCAGAGCCTGTGAGATAGGTTGGGTAATACACAACCTTGACTTTGTCATCCTTTGAATTTGTAAGGCCCTGCTCGGCAAAGCCGTTGAGGATTGAATCATGCGCTTCGTCATAGAGGTCATGTGTTGCTATGGGCGGCTTGCCGGATTTTTTTAGCTTAAGCCCCTTTTTCTTGAGCTCCTTTGTAAGCTCGGCGCCAAAAACGCTTTCTGCAGTTATCGCAGCGCCTGTTGCCATGGAAAGAATAAGGCTGTTTTTTATGTCGGGCAATGAGTCTTCAATGGATTCATGGATGTCCATGAAATTTGCCCTGCTCTCCAAAACTTCAGGCTTAATGCCGCGCACATTTGCAGGAATCCAGAAAAATGCCACAACTGTCTTGTTGCTTTTCTCTTTCTTCATGATTTGGTTAAGCTGGCCCAGCGCCTTCACAAATACATCAATCCCCTTGTCATGGTATTCATACCGGCCGACGATAAAATAGATGTATGTCTTGGCCAGGTTAAATTGGTAGTAGGGGAAGAAATAATAAATCAAAAAAGATTTTATCCTGGTTTTCAGCAGCTGGTGCTTGATGGCAATTTCCTCCATGGTTGGAAATTTTTCAAGATGAAGTCCGTTGGGCAGCAGCAGGTCAGGCTCCTTTCCCAGCAGGTGCTTTGCTTCTATGCCGGTGATTTCACTGACAGTGGTAAAGATATCCGCATTGTGCGCCGCAGCTTTTTCTGTGAGGTGCTTGGCCTGTATCCCGAATTTTTTTGCTTCACTGTCGCCGTCCAGGGTTCCAAATTTGTTGTAAAGGTCAACATTGTTGGATGCAAGTGTCCTGCCAATCATCGTTGCATGGGTTGTAAAAACTGTCGCAACCTTGCTGTTTGCTGCCTTAAGGTAAAGCAGCCCGCCGGCTGACAGCCACTCATGGAACTGCGCCACAACTTTTGCATTGGATGATTTTGCAACAGCATCGATCAATTTGCCGGCAGAGTATGACCAGATAGTCGGCTCATCGTAATCATGGAAGTGGGTGCCCAGTGAATCAATTTGAAATTTGCTCCACAACTCTCCCTTTATGGCATTGCCTTGCGATGAGAATGATGTAAAATCAATCAGGATCGTTGAAGGCCCCCCTCCAATCAGCCATTTCCCGAAGTGGCATATGATGCCCTCGCGCTTTAACGCATCAAATATATCCCTCAGTTGGTGCGGCGGGACAGTTTCGTGAAATTCCCCTGTTGCCTTGTTTGGAAAATATGGGCCAATCAGATAATAATTAGCATAAGCGCGCATCATTGATTCAGCTTTGCTGCTGACTACTGTGTAAATCCCGCCGACCTTATTGCAAACTTCCCATGAGACTTCGAAAAAAAAGTCTGCTTTTGGCTGTTCGGCTATAATGGTCACCTCTTTGATGTCTCTTTTGTAATATTTACATGAATGATGTTATTATTTACATTATTAATAATGTTAGTTATGAGAGTGTTTTATGAGGGTATTTTCCTTTGGTATTTATCAGTTTTTATGTATATCTTGACCATATCCCTTATATATGCTTTATGCATTGCCAGTATATAAACCTATACCTTCTATTGGCGCAGGACAATGCGCCTCACTGCACAAATACTTTATCGTTTGGCCAATTGTCCCGTATCTTGCCCGAATCAAGGTTGAATTTATTGTAGTTATGCAGCATAGTCAGGCTCTGGGTTAAGGGCAGTGAGATGGATTCCTGTATGGATCCCTTTCCAAAATGCCTGTCAAGCATTGGAGCAATTTCAGCATTGAAAATCTCAAGTATGTCAGTATCAATCCGCGATTCTACTGTTATGATGAATACCAGCTGGCCATTCATTTCACCCAGGTCACTGGAAACCACATGTTTCAGGAATAAAGGTGTTAATTCGCCTGGCTGGTAAAAGGCATCAAGGAATTGCTTGCGCGTAATGCCATAACGCAGCTTGATCATGTACATCTGCCTTGCGCTGAAAACCTGGGTTCCATCCTTCCAGTTGTTAACATGGGCAAAATAAGTTAGGATGCCTTTTTGTTCCAGCTCCTTTCGTTTGCGGTTTACAGTAGCAACGGGCAGCTTGGCACGGCTGGCAATCTTATTGTCTGATGATCTGGGATTTCGAATAAGCTCAGAAAGCATTTTGGTTTCCTTGGCGTCAAAAAGGTGCATGAATGTGCTAAAGTGCATGATATATAAATATGTTATGATTTTGCATAAAATGATATAAATATTCCAAATATAGAATAAAATATGGTGATTTTTATATAATAATCATTAAAAGTGAGATATAATTTGATAGAAAGTTTTCAGAGAGTACCGGAGCATTGCTTGGCTGTGAGTTCTATTATTCAGGCTATAGATGAGGGAATATTGCAGATTGGCTAAGTTACATAGGCTCTGTCCAGAGACTTGGTTTTGGCATCAAGGTTGTGAGACTTATCAATTCTCACATAAGGCATTTTTCGGAGTTCCAGAGAGAAAAATGCAATTTCTTCCTGGAGTTGAAGGCGAACAGATGCCAAAACTCGAGCCGAAGGCGAGATTCTGGACAGCGCCATTTACATAGTAAAATTTATATACTCAGTTAATATTTTTCATATTGGAGAGTGTATATAATAAACATTGGTGGATTGACATTAATAACAGTGTTAAACTTTGCTGCATACAAGTTTATTGCACTACGTGAAACGTGAGTTAGTTGGATGCTTAGACAATGGTAGGCAACACACCTTGCCCAAATTTGACCTTTTTTATAAATTCGCAAAAGAGGCTATTATTAAAAAAGTAAGAGGACCTGATGAAAGTATTAATGTTCGGGTGGGAATTCCCCCCGATTAGCAGCGGTGGCTTGGGCACCGCATGTTATGGCCTGACAAAAGGCTTAAGCAACAAAGGGGTGGAAGTCACATTTGTCCTCCCAAAAGGCTATTCTCCGGATTTTGCCGACCACCTAAACATTGTTTCTGCTGAAGGCATTAGGCTAAAGAATGTCAAATTCAGGCCTATCAAAAGCCCACTTAGGGGGTATATTGATTCCGCTGCTTATGATGAAAAAATAAGGAATATGCTTATCAAAGGATGGGGGGGCCATAATGCAACTATTTATGGCAATGACTTGTTTGATGAAGTTGAAAGGTACGCGGAAAAGGCCAAAATTCTGGCCCAGCATGAAGATTTTGATGTGATTCATGCGCACGACTGGATGACATTCAAGGCAGGCGCTAATGTCAAGACAAGTACAGGCAAGCCTTTGGTTGTGCATGTGCATGCCACAGAATTTGACAGGACAGGCGGAAGCCCGAACCAGCATGTGTATGACATTGAAAGGGAAGGCATGCATGCTGCTGACATGGTTATTGCTGTCAGCAATTTCACTAAAAACAAGATTGTCCAGCATTATGGCGTGCCGGCAGGCAAGGTAAGGGTAGTCCACAATGCTGTTGAATTGTCTTCTCAGGCTCATTTTTTTAACGCGGGGTCCGGAAAAAACAACGGGGAAAAGGTAGTGCTTTTCCTCGGCAGGGTCACCCTGCAAAAAGGTCCGGACTATTTCTTGTATGCAGCAAAGAAGGTTCTGGACCTCGACCCCCGCGTTAAATTTATAATTGCCGGGACGGGTGACATGATGCCCTTCCTGATCAATAAGGCAGCAGAGATGGGAATCTCAAAGAATGTGCTCTTCACAGGATTTGTGACAGGCACCGATGTTGACCGTGCCTACAGGATGGCCGACCTTTATGTCATGCCATCTGTTTCAGAGCCATTTGGCATTACACCGCTGGAAGCAATGAGGAATGGTGTTCCTGTCCTGATTTCCAAGCAAAGCGGTGTATCAGAGGTTATATCCAATTGCCTGAAAGCTGATTTCTGGGATGTTAATGACCTCGCAAACAAGATGATGGCAGCATTGAATTACCAGACCATGAATCGCTCGCTGAGAGAGAATGGAAGCTTTGAAGTGAGAAAATTCTCATGGGAAAATTCAGCAGAGAAATGCATTGCAGTTTACAACGAGGCCAGGCAGGCTTCGATTGGCAGGGGCAGGGGTGTTGCCTGATGGTAGATGTCTGCTTTTACTTCCGAAGCAAATCTTTTACAAAAGATTTGATAGAAAAGATGGAGGCTCAAAGCCTCCAAACGCTAGGTAAAATAAAACAAGAGTGTCGCGGTGACGCCTGTACCAGGTGGATAGCCAAATGGTAGATGTCTGCTTTTACTTCCAGGTTCACCAGCCTGAAAGGATTAGGAATTACCAGGTGTTTGACATAGGCCATCGCAGTGATTATTTTGACGACCATAAAAACAGGGCCATCATTGAGCGGGCCAGCCAGAAATGCTATTTGCCTGCAAACAGGCTTATGCTTGAGCTTATTAGCCAGCACGGCGGAAAATTCAAGATAAGCTACAGCCTTACAGGGGTGTGGCTCGACCAGGCTGAGAAATTTGCGCCCGAAGTGATTGAAAGCTTTGAAAAGCTGAATGAGACCGGCTGCGTGGAATTCCTTTCTGAAACATACCATCATTCTCTATCCTACCTTTATTCCAAGGATGAATTCAGGGAACAGGTTGATTTGCACAGGAAAAAAATAAGGCAGCTTTTTGGCCAGGCCCCTAAAATTTTCAGGAATACTGAGCTCATCTACAATAATGAACTGGCGAATTTCATTGAGGGGATGGGCTACCAGGGAATCATGGCAGAGGGATGGGACCATTACCTTGGATGGCGGTCCCCCAATTTTGTCTACCGCCCAAAAACCTGCAAGAGCATCAAGCTGCTTCTCAAGAATTACAAGCTGAGCGATGACATTGCATTCAGGTTTTCAAACCACGACTGGAAAGAGCATCCGCTGACAGCGCCAAAATATGCCGGATGGATAAACAAAGTGAACGGCAATGGGACAAATGTAAACCTGTTCATGGATTATGAGACCTTCGGCGAGCACCAGTGGTCAACAACCGGCATTTTCAAATTCCTGAAGCAGCTGCCCGGCGAGATACTCAGCCATCCTGACAACGGCTTTGTGACTCCGTCGGAGCTTGTGGCAAGGCATGAGCCAAAAGATGAAGTGGATATCCACAGCTTCCTTTCCTGGGCAGATGTTGAAAGGGACCTCTCGGCCTGGATTGGCAATGACATGCAGAATGCGGCATTGCGCGAGATCTATGCAATGGAAAAAAGGGTCAAGGAAACAGGGGATGAAAGATTGATTGCGGACTGGAGGAAATTATTGACATCTGACCATTTCTATTACATGTGCACAAAGTGGTTTGCCGACGGTGACGTTCACAAGTATTTCAACCCGTATGATTCGCCTTATGAGGGGTTCATTGCCTACATGAATGTGCTGAATGATATAAGTGGCAGGATATTGGGTGCAATGCCCCGGCAGCAGAAATCAGTTCCAGGCACAGCTGCCAAAATGTGGGCCAATGTTGCCCTTAGCGAAAATCCGAGCAGGATTATTGGCGGCCAATGATGCTGCTTAGAGACCAGTTGCCTATTATCAAAAAAGAATGAGAATTGAAATGAGCGGGACAGAGGATGCTGACAATCTTTTGTTCCAGGCATTCAAGCAAAGAAGAGGTGAAATTTTGGGCAAGGAAAAGAAAAAGAGGGTAAAGGCTGAAAAAAAGCACGCGAGCTATGACAAGAGCTGCGAGCCAGGCCAGGCATTTCATGCAATTGACGGTTCGAGCTATGCCAGCTTAAGTGATTTTGCAAATGCCCTTGAGCACATGTCTGATGACACTTTTTATTACCATGTCACAGACAGCAAGAATGACTTCCATAACTGGATAAAGGATGTGTTTCAGGAGCCGAAATTGGCTGAAAAGCTGCTCCATGCAAGGACCAAGGAAAAGCATGAAGTGGTTATGCTTCGCTATTTGCATAAGTCAGCCTGATTCCGGCTGATTTTTGCAGATGAACAATTGTTAAGAGGGTATACCATTCTGAAATAGTAAAAATACAAAGCTTTATAAATAATAAGCCTTGGAATCATTCAGAAAAGGGGTCTGCAGTCATTTTGATGTTAATCAAAAGGCTGCACCGACAATAAATAATTAAACAAAACCGAATGGGGGGATTGTGCATGAAAAAGCTATTATATGCGATTGCAGCAGTATTTGTGCTGGCAATCAGTGTGGTTTCAGCAGCTTCCGTGGAGCCAGTTTATATGGAGGGCAACCCGGATTGTGAGGACCTCGGATTTGACAACGAATATAAGATAGATCCACCAGCAGGTGGAATTTTCTTTGACGGCGCGATTACAACCATCTTGGACAGCCAGTTTGATTGGTCTTCAACCTTTGGAATGGATGCAGTGATTGCAAAGGGTGGCCCAAATGCCAACGTATATTATTATGACCCAGCATCCTTCGGTGATACTGATTTGACGTCACCGACTAATCCAGCCAATGGAAAGCCATACGACCTCAGCCACATGACATTCTGCTGGGATGACGGCGGCAACGACGTTCCAGAGTTCGGCGTTATCGCAGCCATGACAGTTCTTGGCGGCGCAGGCTATTTCATCTACAGGAAAAGGAAGTAAATTTCCTTTCTTTTTTTTCTATTTTGTCAAGAACCACCGGTCAGAGACTAGTGGAATGTCATGTTTAGTTCCACAGACCTCGTGGTTCTTGAGCATGATCAGAATTTTCCAACCGAGTGAGAGAAAATGCAAGCAAAGCTTGCCACCAGTCACAGACTGGGTGGAAAATTCTGACATTTTAAATTGATTCTGATTATGTTGAATGTTCTGACTACACCTATACTGAATTTTTGATGTGAGGTTTTGTTATAGTAGAAGTTTTGATCTATTGGAATTTTGCAGCTTTAATTTCTCTGGCTCGTGAACCTGGTCCGGTTTGTTGCCCAGTAGATGATGATATACAATGCAAGGACAATCTCGGCCAGGAGCATCAGTGTCAAAAGCTCATCCTTCAGGACCGGAAGCGGTTGTGAGAAAATAATCGCCTTTCTGAGCAGGGATACTGACAGTATGAATGGGTTGAACTGGATTATCCTCAGGATGTCAGAAGGGATATTCTCTATTGGTATGAGCAGGTTTGAAAACAACAGCAGGCTTGAGGATATGAGCGCTGAAGCAAGTATGGTTATTGACTCTGAGCGGAAAATTACACCAATCAGGGCCCCGAACAGCACAAAGAAGGCAGCCACAAGAATGCAGATGGCAAGCGTGGTCCACAGGTTTGTCACAATTGTGTTGAAAAAGAATGCAAAGGCTATGCTGAGCATTATGATTATCTGGACGCTGACCAGGCTCAGGTTTGTGAGGAAATCTGCAATAAAAAAGACTATTTTATGGGTTGGCGACACTGAGTTGCGGAACTGTGCAGGGGAATTGTGCTCAACCACGAATACTATTGCGGCGAGGAAAATGCCTGCGAACATTATTGATATGGCCATCAGTGTGGGAAAGACAAAGTCCAGGTTGGAGTTGTAAGTGCTCAATGCCTTTATGTTCGCAGTGGCGGGTGATGCAAGCTGCTCAGCTTCGACGTCGCCAATTGAGCTCAGCCTTTTCTGGATATCTGCCAATGATGTTTTCAGCCTCTTTGCCACTTTGCCGCCTGTGGACGCCAGGCCCGAAATTGCCGCATATTGGTCGCTGCTGCCCGATAGCTGCTGCTCGACAGTGGCGTAATTGGAATTCAGGTTTTCGACCTTGACGCGCAATGCCATCAGGCTATTGTTGATCGTGCCTGCATAAGATGAGCTGAAAAGGTTATTGATGTAATTTTCATGGCCAAGGATGATTTTCTGGTAATTCCTGTAGGTCTGGAAATGCTTGTTTTCATCAGACTCGCTGAAATCCCCGCTCCTGACCAGGAGGTCGGCAAAGTCAAGCACATCCTTTGAGTCTGCCATTGCTGAGTCCACAGTGGATTTGACAGAGCGGATTTTGCTGTCGACGGAATCAATGTCGGATGAGTTGAGCCTGATGCTTCTATTGAGGCTGTCAAGGATTTCCTTTGCCTCGCCCGACCGTGTGATGATTTCTGCATTGCTCCCTTCCAGCGTTTCAAGGTAGGCAAGGTCTTTGGCCATTTCATCATTGATAAAGCTGGCCTTGCCAAGCAGGTCATTCGTGATGCCCGCAGAAATTTCCTTTGACCTCTCCTCGAGCTTGGAATACAGCCTGTCCCTCACGACCCAGGCGAGGTTGAGGTTTGAATAGTCGATGAATATTGAAATCTCATTGTTGGCTCCGCCAATTTCCATGCCAGGCGGGAAAATAACGCAAGTGTGCGCAAGCCCGATTTTCACATTGTCTATGCAGGATGCTTCCGAGGATGCTTTCACCGTCTGGAGCGGGTCTGCATTTAATTTTGCGATAAATGAGTTTGTCAGGCTTGAATAGCCGCCAGAATAGATGCTTACCTTGATTTTGTATTCGCTGAGATTGTCGAATGCTATCCCGGCTAGGAAGATTATGAGCAATGGAAGCAGGATAAAGACAATGGCCCACCACCTGGACTTAAGCATGATGGTCAGGTTCTTCTTCATGATCAGGCCGATTCTTTTCATTTGGTTTTTGTCTCCGGAGCTTCATTAATTTGTTTCAGTAGCTTATTTATCCAGGAACATCTTGAAAAGGGTGTCCATGGACGGATTCCTGATTTCAAGATTCTCAATGTCTTCGTTGGTCAATACCCTGGATAGTGCATTGTTGATTATGTGCTCCTGCTGTTTTGCCTGGAGGATTATCCTGTTTTTCCTGGAGTTTGAATGCTTGACTTCTATGAATGGCAGGCCAAGGATTTTTTTCAGAACGGCATCATATTTGCCGTCTCTCGTTATAATCTGGATTTCCTTTATTTTGGAGTGGAATTGCCGGAATTCGCTGGTTGTCCCGAAAAACGCGACCTTCCTTGTATGGAGAAAGACAATCCTGTCGCAGAAATGCTCAAGCTCGGAGAGAAAATGGCTGGCAACAATGATTGTTGTCCCCCTTCTGTTGATATTCTCCATTACATCCCACATTTGAACCCTGAGTATCGGGTCCATGTCAGCAGTCGGCTCGTCGAGAATGAGGATTTTGGGATTGTGCACAATGGCGCATGCAATGTCCAGCCTTTTTTTCATTCCCCCTGAGAGGTTTTTGCCAGGCATTGACACAAAGTCATGCAGCTCCACAAGCTCAAGCGCCTTTTTGATATTCTGCTCCTTAATCGACTTGCCGAGGTTATATAGCCCTGCAAAATAATTCAGGTTTTCCGAGACTGTAAGCTCAGGGTAAAATGAGGGGTCCTGGGTTGAAAAGCCGAAGAGCCTTTTGTATGATTCAGGGTTTTCCATGCCCGGCACAAATTTCCCTGCAATCTTGGAGCCGTACATGACCCTCCCTGATGTTATGGGATAATAGCCTATGATGGCATTCAGCAGGGTTGTTTTCCCAGCTCCTGAGACGCCCACAATCCCAAGCATTTCACCTTCCCTGATGTTCAGGTTGATATTTTGGAGGATTTTCTTGCCGCCAAGCTCCACTGACAGGTTCTCAAGCTTCAGAAGTTGACCTTTGATCTCGCTTGCCATGCCTTTAAAGCAGGTGTGCTCATTATTTAAAGTTATGGATGCAGATATTGATGGATAACTATAGTTATTTTTTCCCTCGAAATAACTATGTCTTAGTAACAAAAAGGCAAAGCTTTATAAATGAAGCATATTTACAATCCGCATAACAGCATATTGCTGTTAAAATGGGGTGTGAATGATTGAACCTGGTCTTGTCGCAAGGCTGGAACCAGGTGGAAATAATAATAAAATGGGGGTAATAAAATGAAGGCTATAGCAACAATTTTGATGGTCGCACTCATGCTTGTGGGTGCAGTGTCAGCAGTTGATATGACAATAACACCACAGTTGGTCCACTTGGATCACACCGATTCCAAAGATGTGGTTGTGTGCGTGACAAAGGCAGATAATTCGCCATACACAAATCTGGACTTGTACATCACCTCAGAGTGCCAGGATTTGGACAATGATGAAGTCTGCAGTGTTGCAGAGAATGGCAATGCAGCTGGAATCTTCAGCGCAACTGTCAAGACCTCACCAACCGATGCAGCTGGATGCGGAGAAGTTACACTCGCAACCAACGCAGCTCCAGGCGGAACATTCGCATACAGCGTCTTGAGCAAGAATGGCGCAGTTGATGTCGATTCAGAAGGCGCACTTGCATATGTCCCTGAATTCGGCGTTATCGCAGCCATGACAGTTCTTGGCGGCGCAGGCTACTTCATCTACAAGAGAAGGAAGTAAATTTTCCTTTCTTTTTTTTCTCTTTTGTCAAGAACCACCGGTCAGAGACCAGTGAAATGTCATGCTTAGTTCCACAGACCTCGTGGTTCTTGAGCATGTTAGGAATTTTTCACTTGAAAGTTTGACATTGGCTTTCCAGCCACCAGTTAGAAACTAGTGGAAAATTCCAAACATTTTATCTGATTTCTTCACATTATGGCATTATAATCTTGACTGGTGTTTAATGTAAAGGTTTATCAATAAGCATTGATTACACCAACCACACAGTAGTGAATATTCATATAGTGGATCAGGCAGGGGACAATCCATGAAAATAGCGCAAAAATGGAAGGAATTGAAGAAAAGAACAGGGCTCTACCAGTTTTTAATCCGGTCTGTTGTCTTCTTTAGCATATTATTTGGCCTGTATTTTGCATTGTTCCTCTGGATTAGGCATCTGCCATTCTTTGTCAAATACCTGGCAATAGGCGACTCATATTATATTCCCTGGCTTTCCGGCCTGAGAAAGACTGATTTTTTGAATGCCATTGTGTTTGCAATCATTGCATTTGTTGTATGGAACAGGGAATCCATTAAGGCTGTAAAGCCCACCCGCAGGAGATGGGGCGAGACAGTGTGGATGGCCTGCCTTTCCCTGCTTTCTATTGCAGCCCATTATTTCCTGAAATATTGGATAAAGGTCAATCCCGGCCAGGCAGCTGCATCAGCTGGCTTCCTTACAGGCCTGAAATACCTTTTGCTTCTGTGCTTTGTGGCTTTCCTCGGCATGGCCGTGTATACACTTGACTTCACCAGGTCTTTTGGCAAAAGGCACTGGAAGTCTATATTGACATTTTTGGCCATCGGCGCTGTGTATTTCTATATAATACAGCTCTTCCAGAAGATATGGTATCACTTGTCCTATTTTGTTGCCAAGACAATTTACCATATGCTCTCGCTGACATTCGACAATGTTTATTTTTCACCTGGAACAGTTACCCAGGGGCCAAGGCTGGGCGTTGAAGGGTTTATGGTTGGGATTAGCGACGCCTGTTCTGGCATTGATTCATTGCTGCTGTTCCTTTCCCTGTATACCCTTTTGCTTGTCCTCGACTGGAAGAGGCTGGACTTAAAGAGGATGTTCATCCTGTTCATCCCGGGCATTATCGGCACTGTCGCATATAATATCCTGAGAGTTTATGTTCTGCTCTTGGTCGGTGTCTATTATGACCAGCAATTCGCCATTGACACTTTCCATACCAACATAGGCTGGATACTGTTCCTTGCCTTCTTTATGCTGTTCTGGCATTATGGAAGCAAATGGGTTTACCTGCCCAGGAACAAGAGATAAGGCGTTTCTATATAGCTTATATATGAAAATAAATAGGAGTAGCCTATATTCTGATATTGTAACTATTAAATGATAGTGACAAATCGAAAGCTTTATAAATAAGTATCATTTAATAGTGGTAACATGAAACAATTAATCCAAATGCTATGCTTGATCGCTATTGCAATAGCTTTAAGCGGATGCAAGCCAGTTGTAGACAGAGAAGTGTTCGATATAGGATTAGGGTTGGAGAGCATGAACTTTGGGAACATTGTAAATGAAGATTTGGCATTCAATGAAACAAATTCTTCAAATGGCAATTCTAATGTTTCAATAGACATTTCAGGGAATCCAGAGGAAGTGCCGGAAAATGCAAGCAATTCCAGCTGGTCTTTTTTTGGCAGCCTCCCATACGGGCAAGGCGGCTCAAAAGGGGGATCTGGCAGTTCAGGGCCAGAAAGCAACCCGGAAGATGATGAAAATGAAGAGGATGAAGAGGAAGACTCATTTTTCACATTCAATTTGATAATGCCTTTTGATGAGAATAACAGCTCAAATGAAACAGAAACAAACATAACAATCGAGCTTGAAATTGAAGGCCTGGAATTCGGCCCTGGAAATGAAACAAATGATACCAATGCTTCCAATGGCGGCCAGAATGAATCAGATGATGGCGACGATGAGGAAGAAAATGAGATTGTATTTTTCCCTCAGAACAATGAAAAACCTGCTGAAGTGCCTGAGTTTGGCACACTTGCTGCGCTTGCAGTATTGGGAAGCGCTGGATATTTCATAAATAAGAACAGGAAAAGGTATAAAGTGTAAAGTATATCTGTGGTTGTACAATGAGAAAATCTAAAATAAAGATGATGAATCAAAAGCTCAAAAAACACAATAACCGATTTATGAGTTTTTTGCAAATAACGATTGCCTTGGGCTTGATATTTTTAGGGTCTGTAATGACAATTAATTTTCTTGAGACAGCTATTAGTCCGGATAATCACATTAACAAAGAGAATGTTGTATTAATAATTTTTCTCAGGACCGTGATGATTCTTGGCGGGTTATCATTAATTTTTTGGACAAAATACCGCGATAGGATTATAAGGTTCATTAAATCATTTTATGTTGAGGAGATTGTATTTATACATATCATCTCGTTTATTTTATTGGCAGTTATATTCAATGTATTCACAAGGGGCACGATTTTCCAAGATTATTTTAATTTTGATACGGAATCCAATTTTCCAGCATGGTTGTCTGGAACTTTATTGGCTGCAGCTGGGATACTGGCAATAATCATTGCATCAGCAAGTAAAGAGAAAAAGCACAATAAACATTTCATGCTGGTCTTGGCATTAGGTTTCCTATACCTAAGTCTGGACGAAATAACACAATTGCACGAAATTCTTTCATGGTATAGCCCATGGAAATGGTATGTTGTCATGGCTCCAATTATTATTATTTGGATTATATTGATCCTATTCTTAGCTATAAAATCATTAATAAAAACAGAGATATTGTGGATTATTTTTACAGGAATAGGAATTCTTGGCATTGGCTCTATGGGACTAGAATTCATTTCAGTAAATTTTATTGGCAACCATAATTCATTAGTTTACACAGCAGAAGTTTTATTGGAAGAAACATTTGAGATGTTTGGGACTTCGCTTGTAATTCTTGGATTGATTAGGCATCTTCGTGTCAAATAATAGAAATTGCTATGATTGCATGCACTCATTGCCTTCTCTTTATTTGCTTTGCTGCTTCAGCAATTTGGGTATGTGC
This sequence comes from Candidatus Woesearchaeota archaeon, assembly GCA_018303405.1. NCBI lineage: Archaea > Nanobdellati > Candidatus Woesearchaeota > Candidatus Woesearchaeota archaeon. Next base: position 77,099 of record JAGVYD010000014.1, read on the forward strand.
AGACATAACCTGGTGAATTGCCCGTTCTATAGCCTTTTTTGAATGGCCATAGCTTTGCAGTGCAACAGAAATATCATCTGAGTCAAAGCCTTCATTCATCTGCTTTTCTATGTAATCAACAAGCAGATTGGCAGTATATTGCAGGGTTGTTTCATCCATGGGCTCAGATGCTTCATCAGGATGGGTTTTCAGCGGCTCGTGCCCCTGGCTTCGCATATAGCTTATTGCCCCATCGACCACGCTTTTTGGATATCCTTTCTTGAGGAGTGATTTTCTCAGGCTCTCGAAGCTGTAGCCGTATTTTAGATGATGCTTAATGTATTTTACAGCATGGTGCTGTGCATTCAAGCCAAGGCTGTGCCTCAGCCTCTTTATTCTGGATGTCTCCTGGAAAAGCAGCATGCCAAAAATCGCAGTGCCTGCGAATATCAAAAGATAGGAGATGGATGTCCTGAAATTGGGCTGCGTGAATATTTGCCCTTCAGGAAGGTTGGCTGCGCTTTCATCATTTGGCGAAGCTACATCCGGCGACAATATTCGCTGGAGTAGATTCTGGGTTGTTTTCTTCTCGCTGCCCGATCCTTTGCCTGTATTGTCCTTGCCAGGGGGCGCCGGTTTTTCAGTCTGGTCTTTTGTATTTCCTTTGCCTGGCCCGTCTAGTGAGGCTCCGCCTCCTCCGCCTCCGCCGCCGCCAGAGCTGGAGCTCGAGCTGCTGGAACTGCCTTCAGTTGTGCCTGTTGTTGTGTCATTCGATTCATTTGACGGGGTTTCTTCAATGGTGAAAGTTGTAAAGTGGGGCACTGTAAATGAATAAGTCGTGCCTGAATATGCCCTGTTTTCACAGCTGGTGCAGGCTGTTCCATCCTGCAGAATTCTCGGATTGGCCATGTTTATGTTGTAAAGCGTAAGGTTTGCCGACACATTGAGCTGGCTGTAAGTGCCATCATCAACTGTTATGGAAGCTGTTCCGATGGTAATGGCGCTGTCAAAGTCAATTCCGGCGGCACTTGTTATGGTGCCAGTGAATACAATCATGCCTGTGGCAGTGTCTTCTATGGTCACATCTTCCAGGTTGCTGTAAGATTCCAATGAGCTGAAATCAGTAGTCCTGCCATCGAATTTTGTGTAAGTGGGAGGAGTCAAATCCTCTGAAACATTAAGATAGTGGGTTGCCGCGAATGCCTGCCCGGCCATGCTGTCGCTTGCGCTGCATGTCCATGCATAAAATCCAGGGCTGAATGCCAGGGATTTTGCAAGTGAGTGGCTGGATCCCGATGCTGCCTCAGAGTAAGATGCCAGCCATGCGCCGGTGAGATTTGTCCAAAGTTTCATGCCGGCCAGGTCAGCATCGGCATCTGTGGCTGTGCAGGAAAAGTCAACTGTGGCAATGGCTGAATTGTAATTGTCCGCCGGCCGGATTAACGTTACTGCCGGGCTGTGGTTGCCAATGTATATTGTTCTCAGCGAAGTGTTTTTCCACTGGCTTGCATTGTCAATGGCGCTGCAGAGCCAGGAATAATACCCGTCTGAAAAAGTTCTTGAGGTCAGAAGAGTGTAAGTTTTTGCATTTGGAGTTGCTGTATAAACAGGCGCCAGCTTGCCGGATTGGTTTGTGTAAAGGCTCACTGATGAGAGAAGATAGTCATCACTAGCTGAACAATCGAACGAAATACTGCTTGAGCTTGTCGAAGAAAAAAAAAAGGACGGCTGGTTGGCCGTCGCGCTTGGAGGGTTGTCAACCAAAGGATCGCCTTCAGGTATTTCCTCGTATACGCCTCCGCCCAATATGGTGTAATAATCACTGTTCTGCCCTGATGTGACATCGAATGTGACTTTTGTTCCTGATTCCGAGACTTTATTTACAACAGCCTGTGAATTCTTGGTGATTGTGAAATCCGAGTTAAGGGCAAGCTCCTGCCCATCAATTGTCACGCGCACGGTTGTCGGGTAATCTATATAGCCGTTCCTTTTCATTGTGTTCACAGTCAGGATTATCTTGTCTGATGACCTGGCTATGAAAACAGCTATCGGGCTGTTGGATGTGAACAGTTGTATCCCGCCTGCTGTGATTGAATTTGTGTTGAACGCACCTATTTCCTTTGCATTGTCATTGTAAACCATTGCCCAGCCAGTTGCCTGCTTGCCATTGTAGCTGGCAGTTCCATCTTCGTTTGTGTCGTAGATTATGACATTGCTTGCCTGCTGAAGGCCCTTGTCAGGCCCGCTGGTCAATGCAGTCACAGCCTGCTTGCCGCCTGTGTAGTACCAGTTGTGCGCTATTATGAAGTCAACATCATTTGCAGGGGTGTAGAGATAGGTTCGCCTGTAATGCCCCAACCCCCTGTAGCTGCCGCTGCATGATGTTTTTGAGAAGCAGTATGCCAGGCCGGTTATTCCCCCTCCCAAAGCCATGGATTGGTTTGCAAAGACCAGGTTTATGTCCATATTCTTGCCGTTCCTTGTGAAGGTAAGGTCAGCGCCGTTCCGTATTTCCGTGAATTCTTCCCCGATGTTAATGAAATTATGATAGACTCCCTGGCCCTGCTTATTCCCTGAGACAATAGTTCGTTTGGCCAGCAAATCGCCGTATTTCACAAAGTACTCTTCTACCGGGTTGGCATTCTTGTACGGCCGCCAGACATATGCGCCTGCAAATTCGCCGTCGCTTGTTCCTACGTAGTTTTCTACGTCTCCGCCGTATTCAAGCGGGAACTGCCTGTAATTTGGATAATCGTCTGGGTAAACCGGACTGGGGCAGGTTGACATGCCGTAATATTGGTTGTATGGCGCATTGCCGCATTGGTAGGACCATGCTCCCTGCGTGCCTTCAACTGTTTGTGCGCTGTTTTGGAGGCTGATGCCATTCTTCCACATTTCAGGCCTGACATCATCATAATATGGAACTTGTTCATAATCAAGGAACGGCTCGCCGAGCGCGTAAAGATAATAGCCTTGCGCCTGCGAATGGCCTGCACCCTTTTCCTCGCCGCCGTCAATCTGGATTACGTCATCATTTGAATAGCTGTAGTCGGACCTTAGAGTGATGATGTCATTCGCATTGTCGAAGATGAAATGCGGGAAAGTTGTGGATGGGCTCACCGCTGCTGCGCCGGACATTGAATCAACCAATAGGCTATACAAATATGCATCAAGGTACTTGTTTTGGCTTGTTGTATCAGATGTATGCGCATAATCCCTGAGCCATCGCAGTGCTTTTTTTGTGTTTAAGTCATCGCAGAGTAGTCCATAATATGTGAATTGCGCATAAGACTGCAACTTGCCACTGGAGGGATCGTCATAACTTCGTGAATCACCTGCCTGTACTCCTCGGAAATATCGCGTTTGGTCATTGCGAATGATATCGCCATTGTATGTAAAATCAAGTGTATCTGTAATCATCTCCCGCGCCATGGAGCACAGGGCATTTTGATACTCGTCAATATTAGCCAGGCCATATTTCTTCTCAAATAGCCAGTTTTCAACCAGATGGAATTGGCTGTAGAATTTGTATGCCCACCTTTCCTGGTACTTTGCCCATGCATCGTCCTTGAATGACCTGAGATAGCTGATCTCGCGGTCCATCCATTCATCAGCGATGTTTTTGCCAGAGTACATTTGCTCATTCTTTTGTATTAGAGTGGGATTTTCAGAATAGGCGCCAAGCAAAGCGTAGCAAAATCCGCCCACTCCTGCTCCAAAGCCTTTGCCATTATCACCAACTATGGCTGTGTCGTCATCAAGGTCTGGCCTTGCATTGGGGAAATTTGTTACATGCTGGCAGATGTCATGCAACTGTTGCGTAACAAGTGAATTTTGTTCCTCGGTGAGGTAAGGGAACATAATGTCATAAGTCATCCCCACATGCGCCAATTCATGCATGGCCTGGACATTCGAGTAGCTGGTAACACTCCTGCTTGCCCATCCAAGCAGGTGCTTAAGTGCAGAATCGCATTGCTGTTTGCTGGGATATTGCGGCTGCTGGTAATTATTGACCAGGCACCCAAGTGCGCATTCCCTAGCTTTCTTACCATAAGGGTCAACATTGTTGCCAGTATATGAATCACTGAAGCCGGAGCAGCCAAATGATTTAGCCCAATCATAAGCATCATATGCAACAGAGTTTGCAGGATTTTTGTCAAATGGCTCTATGGTATCTTTCCACTCGTTCAGGTTGAAATGGAACCAGGGCCTGTCAAGGAAGGGGATGTATACCTTCTGGGCATTATTAGTCTCGACATCTTCACCAATTTCACCTGATGTGTCAACTGTGATTTGCCCTTTGTGGAACCCATAGCTTGTGACCCAGTCACATGTTACAATATTTTGAGTGAGGGGACTAAGAGAGACACGGCCGCTGCACACTATGTTACCGTCCAGTTCAAATTGGTAATTGAAGCTTCCAGTTGTTTGTATGCCCGCATTCGCCAGGGTGAAATTTATCTTCATTGTGCCCGGTATCAGTGGATTATTCGGTGCATTCCAGTCAATTGGCAGTGTGTATTTTATGTCCTTGACATAAATATCCTTGTCAGGAGGTGTCCCTGCTTTTTGGCTATTGAAGAAGAAAAGCACATCATCTTCTGTGAAATCGCTCCTGTTCCAGACAACAAACTCATCGATATACCCCTGCATATCAATGCCGTCAAGCCTTCCTATCCAGATCTTGTCACCCTTGGAATAATTTAGCGGGCCATATGGCTCACTGCTGTTCACCATCAATATACCATTTCTCCAGATGTAGAGCCTGCCTTGCTTAGGATTATAAGAGATGAAGAAATGGTACCATTGATTATCGTGAAAATAATTAACAGAGCCTTCACTATTACTCACAATTCCGTCGCGTGCTTCAAAGGTGGATCCCATACCGAAGCCGGAGGAGGTAAGTTTTTGAACATGGATATCCTTCCAACTTTGGTCCGGGTTATCAGACATCATAAAATAACCCTGACTTTTACCACCATCAATTTTTGAACCAACTGTATGGTAAAGCCAAAACATGATGCTTATACCATCCGAAGCTGTCCACTGCGCCGTGGAATTAAGATAATCTATTGAATTACCCATCGCTCTGGTATTAGGTGTGAAATCCGCACACCCATACCATTTGCATTTGGTCTTATCCGCATACGAAACAGTGTTCATTGCGGAAAAGACGTGCCCGTATACGCTGTAATCTTTCCACGGGTCAGAAAGGTTATTGAATGTTAGATTTAAGACCAGTGAAGGATCCTTGCCCACAAGTTCAGGTGTTAAAACAGCAAAACCTATTATTCCACCTTGTCGTATCGAGTAAAAAAAGAAAACCATTGTGACTAGGAGTATTCCCACCACAGCAATGCGTAGAATCTTGACTCGTTTGTCTTTATTTATCATTGTTGTATAATATGGTCAGATAAATACTTAATCCTAAGATTAATATATTCTTAGGGGTTTATATATATTTTGTTTATAGAATGATAAAAATAGCGAAAATTAACCTATAGGAAATAACCTTAATTTTCGTATGTTTTGAAATGAGTGCAAGGTTATTTCCTAATAAGCAAATCACTTATTCGTTAGGAACAAAGTTCCGGACAGTAATATTTAAATACAAACATGGAAGCTGATAATGTAGATGGAAGAATTTGAATATCGGTTCAAAAGGTTTTTAATTAATAACAAAATAGAGATTCTTATCGCGTGCCTCACTTTCCTATTTTTTTCCTTAACTCCGATTCGAGATTTTGGAGGTGACACGGTACCTGTTAAATATGTGACACTGAGTATTATAAATGAAGGCAATTTTGATCTAGATGAATATATAAGTTTTCTCAAAGTGAATTATCCCTATGATCCAGATAAGAATGGATTGCCTTATTATGTTGTCCGGGGTACTAATGATCATTATTTGTCTACTTATGGTGTAGGGGCACCAATGATATACTATCCATTTGTGGCTTTTGCTAATTATTTTTTGAAGTTTAGTACAGACAGCTGGTATAAATTAATGTTGACATTCAAAATTGCGTCTGCTATACTTATGTCTTTAGCTAGCATAGTTATATATAAAATTTTAAGATATAAAACATCCGACCGTGGTGCAGTGATTTTAACAGGAGCCTTTGCGTTGTGCACAAATGTGTGGACAATAAGTAGCCAAGCACCATGGCAACATGGACCCAATCAACTGATGCTATTGTTTGCGACATATTTTGTCATACGTGGAGAAAATGAATCAGAATATATAAAATATGCTGCCATTCCATTGGCCTTTTCTGTGCTGATTAGGCCTACGAGCGCATTGTTCGCCATTATTTTTAGCTTATATATAGTGTGGAAGCATCGAGATCAATTTGTCTACTATATGTTGATGGCATTGCCATTTTTTGCAGTTTACGCAGCTTACAATTATGCCTATTTTCAGAACATATTTGCAAGCGGACAATTGATTGCGAGTCAAAACATCGCATTGATTCAAACCAGTGATCAATATTTATGGTCGGGTGATATGATTCAAGGAATGATTGGTATCCTATTCAGTCCCAGCAGAGGTATATTCATTTATTCACCTTTTTTTGTGTTGTTATTTTTGAATGCCATGCCCTGGAAAAGAGAACCCATTGGGATATTGCTTTTAGTATGCTCAATAAGTTTGTTAATCACAGCGTCGCTATGGTTTAACTGGTGGGGAGGATACACTTATGGATATAGAACAATTTCGGATATTATACCATTTATTATCATATTATTATCGTTATCATTTAATGAAATGTATGGCACAAAATGGAAAAGGTCGATATTTTGGTTTTTGTTGGTGTTAGCATTTAGTATTCAAATGATTGGTGCCTATCTATATGATAATAGTTGGAACATTGAAAATAATGTTGATAAGAATCATGATGTCTTGTGGGATTGGAATAATACTCAAATTGGGTATTATATCAATAAAATGTTGTCCAGAGCTCCGGTTTACACTAATTCCCAGAGATACGGAGATTAGTAAGTGTGTTACATAACTAGGATATATCTGATTTAGAACTAATTTGTTAATAGATGTATCAATTAATCATGAGCATTGATTGGATTGTTTTTATAAGATGTCCGGATCTTAATCATGTTTTGCTAAAACAAATATTTGCCTTTTATTCTTGGAAAGTCAGCCAAAAAGGGAGTATAAACAACCATCAATTGCGATCATTTATGCCAATTTTCGCCACTACTTCATAGTAAAAAAAGACAACATTTATAAAGGCTATTTGCATTAGTCCGACCATGGGGAAAGTATGCATAATCCTGCCCACCTACAACGAAGCGGGCAATATAGAGGCCCTAATCCAGGCAATTTTCAAGGTAGCCAAAGGCATGAAAAAGTGGGACCTGCACATCCTTGTTGTTGATGACAACAGCCCGGATGGGACTGGCCAGATCGTGCAAAGGCTCCAAAAAAGATATAATAAACTGTTAATGCTGAAAGGCTCAAAGCAAGGCCTTGGAGTGGCTTACATAAGGGGCTTCAAGCACAGCTTCTCCAGGCTAAATCCGGACGTTGTCTTTGAAATGGACGCTGATTTCTCGCATCCTCCAGAATTAATCCCAAAAATGCTCAGGCAAATTGATGAAGGCGCTGATTTTGTGATTGGCTGCAGGTACATAAAAGGAGGCGCAACTCCTGACTGGGACTTCAAAAGGAAGCTCATCAGCAGGGGGGGCAATTTCTTTGCACGAATTGTGGCTGGGCTGCATAAAGTCCATGACTGCACATCGGGCTTCAGGGCGATCAGGACAAGCCTGCTGAAAAAAATTGACCTAAATAACCTCGGGGCCAAGGGCTACAGCTTCCAGATGAACCTGCTTTACGAGGCCGTGCTCAAGAAAGCTGACATAAGGGAAGAGCCCTTGGTTTTTTATGACAGGAAAAAAGGCAAATCCAAGATGAAAACAAAGGATATGGTTGAATTCTTTGTAAATTCATTCCATCTCAGGCTGAGAACATGGAAAAGGTTCATTAAATTCGCAATTGTGGGAGGCACTGGCGTTATTGTCAACACAGGAATCCTTGCATTGCTTACTGAATATTTTGGGGTCTACTACAGGATTTCAAGCATTGCTGCAATTGAGGCAGCAATTCTCTGGAATTTCTTTCTCAACAATGCCTGGACCTTTAAATCAAGCACAAACAAAGCATCGCTTTGGCATAAGGCATTAAAATTCCAGGTCATAAGCATAGGAGGGGCATTGATTAACTGGGCTGTTCTTGTACTGCTTACTGAATACACTGGAATATTTTATATTGTGAGCAATCTTATCGGCATCGCTGTGGCAACTGCTTGGAACTATTTGTTAAATGTGAGTTATACGTGGAGAGAAGATGAATGAGACAGACTACAAAGCATCAGATGATCCTTTTTATTTGTTTCGTTGTTTTGTTCGGAATATTTACCAAACCTTATGTAACTAGTGGGAATTCTGCATCCAGATTTGCAACTATGCAAGCATTGATTGAAGAAAATACTTTATCAATTGACAATACTATGTTTATCGGGAATGCACAGAGTTTTATAATTAATCAGACTTCGCCCTTAATGAGAAGGGACAGTGTAGAAGGAATAAATGGCACAAATGATAAAGCATTTATTGATGGAAAGTACTATTCAGATAAACCAATAACTCTGTCTCTTATTGGCGCCGGATTATATTCTGTTTTATATCATTTTTTTGGATTAAGTTTTAACAATAATGGTCCTCTTGTAGTTTATATATTAACGTTTCTCCTTGCTGCTATACCAGGAGCCCTAATAATTATTGTGTTTTATAGATTGTTATATTACTGTCAGATGGATAATAACTTGCGTTTTTTCATGAGTGCATTGTTGGGTGTTTCAACTTTAATTCTTCCATATTCAACCGTGTTAAATAATCATATTCCTGCTACGCTTCTGATCGGCATTGCAATTCTTCAGATTTTTAATATTCGTTTCTTAGAAAACAATAAAGATGTGCGCTCACAGTTTATTTATTTGGGGATATGTTTGTCCTTGACAACTGTGATTGATATGGTAATAGGTGGAATTTTCATGGTATTCACATTAATATATTTACTTTGTTTGAAATCTACTCGGAATCTTGTTCCCTATTTTGTTGTGGCACTACTCCCAGCTTTCATTTTACATGCGATGTTTACTATCCCGTTAACCGGGGATTTAAAGCCTGCCTCAATGCATCCGGAATTTTGGGATTATCCCGGGTCTGGCTTCAATGTTGATACATTAACTGGTGTTAAAATACATCACGCCAGTTTTATGGATTGGCTAATGTATAGTTTTCATTCTCTCCTTGGTTATAGGGGCTTGATGTCATATACACCTCTACTTGTGATTGGATCATTTTTCCTTATAGCGGAAATATTTCACCGGAAAAAATACTTTGCGGAAGCAATGTTAATAGGGACTTCAAGTATTTTTGTAATTTTGTATTATTTGTTAACAAGTGACAATTATGGAGGGTGGGCATATGGTATGCGATGGTTCGTTCCTCTGGTGCCGGGAATATTCTTTTTTACTGCATTTGCATTCAAAAAAACCGGATATGAAGGATGGAAAAAGATTGGATTATATGCAACTGTTGCATGGTCAATACTCTTTGCACTTGTTGGCACCTATGAACCATGGACAAACATGTGGCGGACACCAATTAGTTTTGTAAATAATCTATATTTGTTGCTTAAAGAGTTGATAAGATGAGTAAAGCCAAAGAAATATTTGTACCCGGGAATGAATGGAAAACAGCTGGCATTCTCACATTATTGATAGTCTTATTTTCTGTTTTGCCCTTAATAATGGGCTATGCTCAAGAACAGCCTGGCGAAGTATTTATGGGCGTTCCTGTCTATGTAACTGATGCCAACAACCACCTCCATCTTGCATTACAAGCCAAGGAAGGCGACATTCTCCTAACCAATAAGTTTACATCCGAAAACGTTCCAAACCTTTTCTTTAATCCTTACCATTTGCTTTTGGGCAATACTGCAAGGCTGTTTGGAATGCAGGTTATAACTGTTTACAACATTTATTGGGTGGTTCTTGCATTCGCCTTCCTGATTGTTTTGTATTATTTTATCAGTTATTTTGTCCAAGATAAAGCAACGCGATTGGTAGCTTTTATCCTGGCAGGCATTTCAAATGGATTGGGTTTTTGGTGGTTCCTGGTAAGGAAAGCAACGGGTTATTCCTTTGGCTCTGCTGATTTATGGCTCACAGACATGAATAATTTCCAGTCAATGCAAAATCCCCACTTTTCCCTATCACTTGCCTTGCTGATGCTGGTTTTGCTTTATGGCATCAAGTCTTTTGAGCAGAATAGCGCGAAACATGCTATAACAGCCGGCTTGCTCGGCCTTGCCTTGTCACTTATCCATCTTTTCGATGTCATTACCTTTGCCATTGTGCTGGCTGTATGGTTTGCCTACAGGCAATTGAGACTTGGCAAGTGGTCCTGGCCTGATTTCTGGAAATTATCGCTCATAGGCGCCATAACTGCGCCAGGCGTCATTTACTATGCATGGGTCTTTATTTTCAATCCGGCGTATGCTGCATGGAACAGCGCGAATGATACATTGACCCCTCCAATAGTTAGGGTAATTAGTGGCTTTGGCCTTGTTTTTTTCCTTGCAGTGGTTTATTACTTCCTGAATGGCCAAAATTTGCTGAAGAGAGAGAAGGCAATTGCACCCGAAGCATTTTTGGCAGTCTGGTCAATTGTTGGATTTATCCTGATTTATGCGCCTATCAATGTCCAAAGAAGGTTTATTTTAGGGCTGCAGATACCATTGGCAATTTTGGCAGCAATTGCTTTGGCCAGGCATTTGCCAAATTATCTGCCAAAAGCTAAGCATGTGGCAATAAGTGTGATTATAGTAATCATTGCCATTTCAATTTCCACCAACATTTACCTGACTTACAATCAAGTCAAGAACCTCCACAGCCAGACCGTTGGAGAGTTCCAGAACGTCAAATACCTTTCATCAGAAGAAGTGGACGCTTTGAAATGGATTGATGAAAATGTGGACAATTCAGCTGTGATCCTTGCCCCTCACAAAATCAGCAATTTCATCCCGGCTGCCACAGGAAACAAGATTTACTCAGGGCATTGGGCGCAGACAATTGATTTTGCTGAAAAATACAAAGATGTCCAGAAAGTTTATAATGAGGGCATGGACCCAGGATTGCTGCCAATAGACTATGTATGGTGGCCTGATTCAGGGGAATGGCTGGAAGGCAACGACAGGGCAGAAATATTCCATAAGCAGTACGGCAACGGCAAAATAGCAGTTTATGCCAAGGGTGAAGGATAAATGGGAACAGCAAGAAGGATTGCTAAGAACGCGGCAGTCACATTTTTTGGCGACAATCTCTTAAAAGTACTTAGCACAGTGCTTGTAATCCTTATAGCTCGTTACCTTGGCGATGTTGACTACGGAAAATTCACTTTTGCATTGTCATTTACCGGCCTGTTCCTTGTCCTCATGGACCTTGGAACAAGGATCCTGATTGTGAGGGACATTATCCAAAACAAGGATAAGGCGCCCAAGATAGTGGCAAATGTTTTGCTGCTGAAAGTTGTGAGCACCACGGTTGTTTATTTTCTGATGCTGGCAATAGCTTATTTCCTGTCATACGACCATAACACCATGGTGGCATTGGCCATTGCAGGCGCAGGCCTGATTTTTGACAGCCTGGCCGCGACTGTCGGCTCCATATTCCAGGCATATGAAAGACTTGAGTTCGGTGTAATGGCAAGGATAACAAGGATACTGCTGAGATTCGCAGTCACTGTCCCTTTGCTGCTAATGGGCGTTAGTTTTATTTGGATCCTTGTGATTTATGCTGTTGTCCACTTCATCAACTTCGTCATGGTTCTGGCAATTTGTTATAAGAAATTCGTAGCCCTGAATTTTGATTTTGACAAGAATATGATTGTCTCCATATTAAAACGCTCATTTCCGTTTTGGCTGTCAGGGATATTTGTGACTGTCTATTTCAGGATTGATATAACCCTGATGTCCAAGCTTGCGCCAACAGCCCTGGCTGGCGTTTACTCGGCAGTCTCAAGGGACGCAGTTATAGGCTGGTACAGCAGCGCTTACAATCTTCTTGATGCCGCAGCTGCCATCGCAGGCGCGGTCTCTGCGGCCATACTGCCGGTTGCGGTGGCCTATTTCAGGGATTCCAGGGAAAAGCTGATGAAGCTGTATTCCCTCGCCGCAAGGTACCTGGTTTTTATTGCAGTTCCTACTGCTGTCGGAACAACTTTGCTGGCAGACAAAATAATTGTCTTGCTGTATAAGGCGGAGTATGCCAACGCCAGCCTCGCCCTTCAAATCCTTATCTGGACAATGGTTCCATTGTGCATAAATTATATGATGGGGGCAATGATGATCGCCTCGCACCAAGAAAAGAAGGGAGTTTATGTTCTCATGCTGAATGCTGTTGTCAATATACTCCTGAATTTGTACCTTATCCCGAGATACAGCCTGTATGGCGCAGCAGTTGCAACAGTGTTGACAGAAATTTTCTATTTCGCAGGATATTACTTCATAATCAGCAGGAGCGTTGGCCACCTTGATTTTGTTAAGATGTTTGTAAAGCCTGTTGTTGCGAGTGCTGTTATGGGATTAGTAATCTTCAAGTTTATGGGCGGATTGCCTGTTGTGGTTGCAATAATAGCCAGCATGATCATATACGGTGCAGCCATGTTCTTGATGAAGGCATTGGAAGAGGAAGATATCGCCCTCATCAGGAAAATTTTCATCAGGAAAGAGATTTAAGGATAGAAAGCGGCGCTTTAATTGAATAGGACGGCAATAAGTACATTTATGGCGTCGGCGAATTTTTTTGCTCCGTGATTTTTGGCAGAGGAAATTGCGCCTTTCTGGAGCCTCAAACATGATTTCCGGTCTGCAATCAAATGATTTGTAAGCGCAATAAGCTCGTCTGTGCCATTCCATACAAACCCATTTATTCCATGTTTCACAATCTCAGGCTGTGCCCCGAGGTTTATGACAATCGGCACACATCCAGCGGCCATTGCCTCCACAGTTGTAATTCCGAAGTTTTCAAATTCAGTAGGATTGGTTTCCCCGTACCCTCTTGCATGCCAATAGATTCTTGACCGGCCAAGAAATTCAAGGACTTTGTTATGCGGCATATTGGTATGGAAATAAATTTTGGCCCCACTGGCCATTTGTTTTAATTTCTCAAAGTATTTAGCATCATATGCAGAATTATTTTCCTGGAATGAACCAATAAGGTGGAATTCCCAGTTGCTGAGCTTCATTTTCTTGAATGCGTCAATCATGATTTCATGCTTCTTCTCCCGTGAGAATCTTCCAACAGTGACAATGATATTTTTCTTTTTGCCTGGCCTGATTTTTTCAACATCGACAGGCGGAGAAATAACCGTTATTTCCTTATCTGTGAATTTCTTGGTATATCTCTTGGTGAATTCGCTGTTGCAGACAATGGAATCATACTGGAAAGCATTTTTGGGATTGACCAAAAAGGGCGATGTCAGCTTTTTCCAGCCCTTCTTCTCAGGAAAATAGGGAAAATGGATGTAGCAGATGGTCTTTGCCTTCAATTTGCTTGAAAACCATCCATTGGTGCCCGTATCTATGACCAGGTCATAATGGTTCAGGTCAGAAAGGTATTTGACATTCAGGCTCGATTTATAGGAAGGCAGGGAAGGCAGTTTGGAAATCATCATCGAATGCCTTCTGACCTTGAATTGCACTTTTGCCAGGTCCAGCCCAAAAAATTCAGACAGTTTAACAGGATCGGGCTTGGCGGCGCAGAGGACTTCCACATCATGCTTTTTGGACAGAAAGCTAGCTACTGTAAGTGCGACTGTCTCACCACCGCCGTAGTTATTGATTTGGGGATGGAATATTGCGATTTTCATGATTCACCTTTGGGTTTTTCTCGTTATGATTCTTAAACGCCGCTATGATTGCCGCTGAAGTGAAAAAGAACAGTGAAAAAGACTCCATGTAATCCTCGGCAAGGCCGTGATGGAATACGATGTCATTGATTATTGAGCCGGCCTTGACCGCAAATGCCAGGACAAAAAGGTAAAGCCAGTCACTTTCTGCTTTGTACTCAGAGTAAATAAAGCTTGCGAAGAACAGCATGACAAATGCAAATCCCGTGACATAGATGATATTTACAAGTATTTTCGCGTCGCCCAGTGATATTCCGTCTATCATCGGCATGATGCCAAAAGCCAGGATCATGTGCAATTTATTGTATTTGTCAGCCAGCGCATAAATCAAGGCCGCGGAGACTATTGCCCAAAATGCCCTGCCCCTTGCTGTTTTCCATGTAAAGGCATTATAAACTGAAGTAAGGCCAGCCAGAATAAAAAAGGTGTATGTTGCAATCTTGAGGTATCCGAGCTTATGCAAATAGCTGTAATAAAGGATGCCCATTAGGATTATGAAGGCAATTGCAACAATTTGCACATGTTGGGTAATTTGTTGTTTTGGCTTCATTGACATCACTCTCTTTACTTGTTGTTGGAGGTAATAACTGGAAGCAGCTTGCCGGACTTGGTTCGCTTTATGCTTTTCACGCGCCTGATTTCAATTTTCTTAAAATGCCCCAGGGAGGCAAATTTTTTCTGGATCATTAGGTCATTCTTGCTGTTGTAATGGGTATCCGCGACAAGGTTAATTATCAATTCTCCTTCGCGCTTTTGCTGAATCTGGTACTCCATGATGTGTTCACTTTCCAGGATGTGCTGTGCCAGCCCAGTGAGGCTTATTGTTTGGCCCGAATCCAATTTGATGTAAGAGCTTGCCCTGCCGGACAATCCAGTTAGCAGCGGGAAATTGATTCCACAGCTACAGCGGTGCTTGGCAATGGATGCAGTATCCCCCATATTATACCTGATTAGCGGCATGGCGAAGTTGTTTAGCCCTGATACGACAACGGTCCCCACTTTTCCAGGAGGCACTGGCTTGCCATTGTCCAATATTTCAACAATTATGGAATCTGAATTAATGTGCATGCCATTATGTTCTGGACATTCCCAGGCGATCCTGCCAAATTCCCAGCAGTCATATACATTTGTTGGCTCTACTCCAAAAGCTTTTTTGATATTCTTTCGCATTTGCGGGAACATCATTTCTGAATTAGTGAAAATTGCTTTTGGCCTGTACATTTTTATATGGTGTTCAATTGCATACAATGCAATAAGATTTAGCCTGCTTGGGTAGCCGTCAAGAACTTCAGGCTTTTCCTTCTGAAGTATTCTGACGCACTCTTGCATAGTGGCTGTAAATGGGATGCCGACCTTTCTGAGCATTCCTAATGCATTTGCCTTGTCTTTCCTCGGTGGGTGATAACCTGCGGTGCCGATTTTGTCAAAGATATTATAGCCATGCAATGCAAAAATCCTGTAGCCTTCCGCAATCCTGACTTTATTTTCCGCCTTGGATAGGTATACGCGGAAAGGCTTGCCCGTGGAGCCACCTGTATTGACAGATATAAGCGTGCTTTTAGCAAATTTTGAAGAGAGTATCTGCTGAGGCGGCATTGCCCTTAACTCTTCCTTGCTGATAATGGACAGTTTGTAAATGTCAGCCACGCCCTTGACGCTCTGCGGCGACACGCCCTCCTTATCAAGGGCTTTCCGGTAAAAAGGGACTGTTAAATAGGCATGCAAAATTATTTTCCGAAATTTTTCATCTTGATACTTTTCCAATTCCCCGGAAGTGAGCCCCAGATTTTTTTTTATTTTGCGATAGTGTCTAAGAATGTCGAATTCCCACAATTTGCTCCCCAAAAAATCCAGGATTCCATTATTGCCAGAAGGCAACAGGTTAATTCCGGCATCGGGCCTGTCATCAGTGTTTTTCATGTTGCGCCCCTGGCATGTCAGCCATGCGGATGGCCTGGATTGGACCTGATTTCATCCAGGTGAGTGTTGTAATACCCCTTCCCAAGCCTCCTGATTTTTACCCCCATGATATTGTGTGTCACAGGATTGAAAAATTTGGCATAGAGATGCATTCTCTCGAATTTGGCGCCCCTCATTATCTTGGCCCTTGCCATTGATTGCCCAAAATCAATTCTTTTGCACTTCAGGCTGATGGCTTTTTTAATTGATTCCGCATAGACCAGGTTGAAGTATACTCCCTTGCTCTCCGCTCTTTCATGGAATTGCCCGCATCTTAATCCATGGAAGCAGTTCTTATCATAAATTCCAATTGTGAATCCCAAGATTGCATCATCCTCTTTGGCAACCAAAGAACTTGTATTCTGGATATGCTGATACATGGCCCTGAATGAAGCCTCGCTCAATTCCACCTTGTCATGCCCATATTTCTTCATAAGTGCCGCATGCAATAAGGCATACTCATTTGCAAATCTGTCGATGTCAGTTATTTCCTCGATTTTGATGTGATTCCTGGCCAATACTGTTGCATCATATTTCAGGTTGTCGCGCCGGATTTTCTTCAGTGATTTGAGAAAGGCCTCATAAGTTGGATAGCCAATATCCATGTAAAAATAGGCGTCGTAATATGCTTTTATGTATCCGTTTTTTTTGAGCAGATTGTTCAGAGCATAGTTGCTTTCAGGCACCGCAGGGAAAAAAACTGCATGGCACCCTTCATTTTGCGCTTCTTTCTCAATTGCATTCAGCATTTCAAGCATAAGCGATGATTTTGTTGAAGTGTCGAGAATTTTTATGTCAGATCGTGGACGCAAAGGAGTATATGCACATAAAAGTCTATCAGTTTTGAGGCCCAGTTTGCCCATCCTGATCCTGAGATTGCCTTTAAGGTACGCAAAAGGGTCAAATGTATATGGACCTTCCTGAATGAAAGCTGGAGCAAAGGCTGCAATTTTACCATCATGATAACCCAGAAAGTATTTGGGATACACCTTGTCTATATTTTCAGATTCAGCAAACTCATAGACTCCTTTGCTGTACAATACATTATTAAAAATATCCAAATCAGTAGCATCTATAACATTAATCGCATTATATATCTTAATATTCATTTCCAGAAACCCGTTTAATTTGTTTAAAATTTAAAAGTATTTTCTCTATTTTCTTTGCCGATTTTTCCCAAGAATATGCAGATATAACATATTCTCTCCCAAGTTTTCCTCTTTTTTGTCTATACCGTTTATTCTGCAGCAAAAATTCAATTTTGTGTGCCAAGGATTCGACATTATTTTCCTGAAAATACTCCACTTTATTTCCATATACTTCATTAAGAATTGGTATATTTGCGCAAATACATGGTATTCCACAATAGAGCGCTTCCATTGGAGGCATTCCAAATCCCTCAAATGAAGATGGAAAAACCATGAATAAGGATTTTTTGATTTCCGGCCACTTTTGCTCGTCAGTTATTGAACCCTTAAACTCACATTTAATATTCAGTCTTGCGGCCAATTCAGTGAGTTTACTCTTTTCTTCACCCGTACCACATATCACAAGTTTGGGTGCATTTTTAATTTTAGACAATGCCTTGATTAATATGTCAATATTCTTATAGGTGTTAAGCCTCCCTATATAGATTATCTGGTTTTCCTTTTTGGGTGTCGATATTTTGTCAACTTTGTCAAAATCCATGCCGGGATATACTACTCCATCAATTTTTCTCCCCAGCCATCTCTGATTTTCAGATGCAGTGAGTTTCGAATTGGCTATGATAATATCAGTTTTTTTTAGTGCATCTCTAGCTTGCAGCCACAATTTTTTGAACCTGCCCTTAAAAGCGTGTACCCATCGTTGCCCTAACTGTTCTTTCATCCAAATAGGAGTTTCAAAAACAAATGCGACCGAAGGTATGTCAAATTTTTCACCTAAATCCTGGGCTTTTATTGCGCTGTACCGGTGATAACCAAGGACAAAGTCTATCTTTTTCTCATTCCTAAAAAATGACTCAATTTTCAGTTTCCCATGAAGTTTGTCCCATGTGCGGTTTAGGAAACCCACTCCTTTGACTATGCGAGGCAGCTGACCTGTGTAATAAATCTGGAGATTTTCAGTCATTTCGGCCTCATCGGTATATGTGTTATTTGTACTTGCAAACACTGTGACTTTGTGACCCTTTTTGGCAAGATACTCTGCAAATTTAAAAATTGAGTAATCGCCGCCGCCAACAAGCTTAGAGTTGTTAAGAGTAAAAACCAGATTCATTTTTCGCACAATCCTATTTTCTGCCGCATGTACGGTAGTTTGGTTGGCTTGTGTTCGTTTATTCTGATCGAGTCTTGATTCGATAAACACCCTTTTCCCTGTCCTGCCCAAGGGGATTTTATCGACTTTTTTAATCACTATCTTCATGTCATGACCGCAATAACTCTGCAAATTTTTCCGAAGGCGTTCAATGCCTTCATGGTAATTATGCCCCTTTGGAACAAGATGAACTTCTATCATGTCGGGTTTCACATGAATAATTTTATAGTGTTTCACATGCTTTGCTTCCCATTCAAAAACAGTCTGAAAGTAGATTCCATCGAGAATTTTGCCGGAAACCGAACGCATTTGATCTACAATTCGTCCTTCGATATTACCGATTTTCGGCAAGGTGCTTCCACACATGCAAGATTCTTTACCCATAATAATCCTATCCCCTATTTTGTATCGAATAAATGGCATAACATAATTATTCAAATTGGTTATAACCATATCCCCTGATTTCCCCTTCACCACAGGATTTCCTTTACTACCAACTGCTTCTACAACAAATCGAGTTGGATCATAGTGAAGTCCTTGTTGGTACTTACATTCTTGCGCAAGATACATACCTTCAGCGGCCCCAAACGAATCATAAATCTTGCAATCCAATCTGTCTTCAATTAGTTCTCGGGTGTCCTTAGTCAGGATTTCTCCAACTGTTATGACAATTGGAACGTGCACCTTAAGATTTTTATCTCGCAACCAATCTGCAAATGTCTTAAGAGGAGAGGGATAACTTTCGATTGTTTTTGGCTTGAATTTCTTGATGTACATAACCCACTTGTTAAACAGTTTATGACTCATGTCAAAAGAACTCAAGAAACCCACATTACTTAGTATGCTACCCACATTAGTTCCTTTGGGCCTTTCACCACGAATTAGTAATCTACGATCGCCCAATTTGACTCCCACATTTAAAAGCCATTTTATCCGGGCACACGATTCACCCATAGCATCGTTTGCATCCTTGTAAAACTCAAATGGTTGCTTAGTGGATCCAGAAGTTTTATCCAGAATTTTTCGGTTTTTGTCAACATTCCTAGAGACAATTCTTTCGGGAAAATTAGCGCGAAGCTCATCTTTTGTGGTTATCGGAATTTTTTCAATATCTTTTAATGAGGTTATATCTACCGGTCTAATACCTGCCTCTTGAAATTTTTTATGATAGAAATCAACATTGTTGTATGAGTATTCAAGTAATTTCCGAAGTTTTATAAGTTGCAATTTTTTTAATTTAGTCAAAGGCACTTCCTGCATTCTTAATTGTCCTTCCAATGTAGACCAAAATTTGCCTTTGGCTTTCAGCAAGTATTTTATTCTATGCATTGGTGTCTTGCTTGCTATTTTCATGTCCTTCTACCTCTCATTTCATTTATGATAATCCTCATTTTTCCAGATTTCAATTTGGGGATTTTCCTACAAAATTCCAATTTAATATGCATTCTATCACCGAGGAATTTTTTAAGAAATTTGTTGATACTTGGACTTATCGTCGGATCAACTGTCTTTGACCTCACCAACATGACCCTAACAACATCTTTATGTTCTTGTACAATCCTAAATTCGTTTATTCCTCTCAGTTTAGCAAAAAATGGTGTTACAGCAGCACCGGATACCCTATTTCCATTCGTACCAATAAGGAAATCAGTTATTCTACCGGTGATATAGCTAATTTTATCCAATTTTCTTCCACATCGACAATCGTTCTGCATTAGACTCGCCATATCTTCATTTTTATACCTAATAAATGGCATTGCATAGTTTTCCAAATCGGTTAGAATAATTGACCCAATCCTTGGAGATGTTTTATGATTTCCATCGTACATGAATTCTAAAATATATTTCTCATTGGCAACATGCATTCCGTCATGTGACTCGCATTCATGCGCAATTAAATCCATTTCCCTACATCCATACTCCTCAAAGACCTTGCATCCGAAAACCCTTTCAATGAGTTTACGTTGATAAGGGTATAATTTTTCTGAGGTTGTAATTACTGACTTAGGCTTGTTAAATGCAAGTTTATTTTTGTCAATGTACTGAGCAAAAAGGTAAACAGCATTCGCATAACCATGCACAATTTTTGGGCGGAATTCCTGGAATTTTTCGGCATATTCGCCAAGCTGAGTTTCACCCATTTCGAACGAATTTAGAATCATGCTGTTGGTAAGTTTAAAGTGTAATCTAGTCCGTATGTTGTCATATTTATTGATGTCGGAAGGTGAGCCCCATATTCGCAATATTTTAGTTCCAATATCATACCCGGCCCATCGCCAAAATCTACGGTTAATCGCAAGGGCATATTCCCGACTCTTTAAATCACGGTAAAAATCCAATACTTTGCCTGTCGAGCCGCCCGTATGATCCAATTGATAACTATTTGGCTTTCTGTTTCTTGCCAACAAATCCTGAAAATTCTCACGGATGAGTTCCTTTGTTAAAATAGGTAATTTCTGTAAATCTTCTTTCTTCTTAATATTTTGCGGCTTAATGCCCAGCTTATCAAAAAGATGAGTGTAATACGGGACATTTTTGTATGCATGTTTTAATAGATTAAACAATTTAACTTCCTGCACTTTTTCTAATTCCTTCTTATCCAGCCATTGAGTTTTTTCTAGATTTCTTAATGTAGTATAAAACTTAACGGTGCTCCGGCTGGATATGAGTTCCCAGATGGGATAGAATAAAAAGCGCGATATTTTCTCGTTCATTCAATTCGCCCCCCTTTAAGATTATAGATAGTTAGTAAATCAGAGGAATAAATTTTATTTTTAATCACAGAAATTGAATTGAAGAATCTCGTCTTTTCTTGAATTGATGGACCATCCATCAAATATTGTATATTGTATAAATCAATCACTTCCCTGACATTTCCTTCTCCAAGAGTGCGACCATTCAAAAATGAGATATGTCTACCAGTGTAGTAATAACTCCCAAAAATTAGGTCCTTGAGATGATAAGCATCGCGAACTTTTTCTCCTCTCATAAAACTATCCCAGATATTCTGAAATGTTCTTTTTTCTATTTCATAATTCTTATCTGCGACAAATATACTTTCTGCAGCAACGGACATTATCTTTTGCGAATAGTATGCTGTATTCCTGTCAAAATCGATAGAAGATGAAGTGTGAATTGAAGTATTAGGTTCACTGTATTGCATCAGATATTCTCCAGCCGCAATGTAATATTGTTCAGGAATTGATTCTTGATTCTCAACGAATCCCCACTGATTTAAAATTTGTTCCCTCTGTATAAAAATATTTGTTATGACCAGGTGAATAGAAAATATAACCATGAAACCAATAAATATTTGCCTGCGACCAAAGTTTTTGGTTAAGTAATTTAAACTGAATGATATTCCTAATCCAATGAGAATAGCATAAATTGGTAAAATGTATAGTCGGATATATTCCCAATCCAATATGAATTGGGAGAATCCTATAATCACAAATATGAAAAAATAATCATAAAATGTTTTGTCCGTTTTCCATAATAAGAATAAAATACCGATTGTCACAAAATAGATAAAAATTGAAACATTGTTGTTTAAATTAAAAATAAAGTTAATCATAATGATCCATGGAGAATTTCCTGATATCAAGAAACTTTCAGAGTAATGATCTAATCCAAACCGATAGAAATTGTCACCAGTAAAATTTCGAGATACAAGAAAAAACAGGAGGAATAGCAGACCCAATGAGATAAGTCTTTGTTGCTTCAATATCAAAATATCTATATATTGTTTCTTAAAGCTATATATCCACAATTTAAGAGATGCAAGAATGTTTCCATAATCTCTTATCAGGTACCATATACCAACTAGAATGAATGTTATTAGTATACCCCCGATCAGAATAGCCTGGAATGCATATTTTTGAGATAACCTGGTTATGTTCGGTAAAAGTCTTCCTCGAAATAGAAGGTCTGCAATCTTCGCTAAGATGAGATAGCCAATTAACATGCACATATCAAAAAATATAAGATGTTGTGAACGATTTCTTTTCCTGATTATATAGAAATCAAACCAAAAGTATTGCCCTACAATTACGATTGTGAAAATAAACCAAATTAATTTCACCTTCAGAAATATTAAGGCAAATAATATTAGTGGTAATATTGCTAAATCAATATACAAAAGTAAAATAGATTTGTTGTATAATGTATTTCTCCAACTGAATGGTTTTTTAGAACGTAACCAACCAATTATTGCTCCAAAATTCATAAAAATTATGGCGCCTATGAAAGCAAGGATAAATATAAAGAGTAGTTGGGCTAAGCGGTGGATGATATGCATCATAATAAACATGAGCATCCCAGTTACAACATAGTTCCAGGGAACTTTCTTGGTCTCCATAAAATGTGAGTAGATCCTGAAGAGGACTAAGATAAAGAGCGGATAAAAAATTATATTGAACATTCTCGAAGATGCTGTATTGCTTACATTCTTAGCAAAAAGAACCATTGTTGAGAAAATAAGGGCTGTAATGTAACTTGTTTCGAAGGCGTTAAATTCCCTCATTAAAAGAAAAACTCCTAAAACAGCTATTACAGCAGATAATGATGAGAAGATGTAGAAAATAACCGGAAGTTCGAGACCAGTCAAAGCATTTAAAACAGCCATAAAAAACTCAAATCCAGATGCTATGGAAAGGGGGTAATACCCAAAAATTGAGCTCCAATGGAGCACCCAAGGGGCATAGCCAAATTGTATTAGTGCGTAGGTAAATTGACCAAGTGTGTAATGGTCTGGATGTGTAGGGTATTCAAAATAGAGTGTATGTAAAATTGTGGTTACAACTAATAAAATAACCAATATTGTTTTTACCCATTTATTTTGTATCATTTTGCTCAACTATTTCAAAATCGCTACATTAGGTTTGTAATTTAAGGGGGACACCACTCCAAGACTGAGACCAATGATCATGCCCAAAGTTTGCAAGTTCCAACTAACAATGCTAAATAACAGTTTTGTAATACTCCTCTTATGAACTAAGAGAATGAAAATAAAGATTAATGTGGTCCATAAATAGACAACCATAAATATTCTAAACCAATGATAAACAACAACCGAGATTATTCCGGCGAGCTGCCAAATCATTGTAAAAATATAAATTCTGAGTTCATAAAGAGATTTAAGGAGATGAGAGTGTATAATGGACCTGTGCAAATATTGACCTGAACCATAAAGATAATTACTTTTCCATTTGGACATCAATGTTTCATAAGGAGATGTCTGATCACCATGGTGATAAACCATGGTTTCAGGAATGCGTAGCATAGTATATCCTTTATTGCACAATTGTGCTCCAATTTCAGCTTCTTCGTATGCGTATAAGGATGGATCCGAGAAATATCCTACATTCTCAATTGCTTCCCGTTTGTATAAACCACCCATACCGAGATGACTGATTAGAGTTAATTTTTTCACTTGATGGTCTTTGCTACGCAGTTGAAATACTAGATTTTCTTGTGATTTTTCTAGAATGTTGCCTCCCACGCCAGCAACCTCTGGATAATTAAGATAAGGCAATGCTTTTTTTAGAAAATTCTTGTCTAACCTCATATCTCCATCCAGCATGTAAATAAAATCACCCTTACTAAAAAGATAGCCTGTTTGCGGTCCAACACCACATCTCCTATCAGCCATGTTTTTCAATTGAATAATCCTGATGGGATATTTTTTGGCAATTTCAATAGTCCTGTCCATAGATTTTGAATCTACGAGAATTACTTCACCTGTAAGTCCATTTAATGCTGCCAGTGCAGATTCGATGCATTCTGCTATGTGTTCCTCTTCATTAAGCGTTTTAATTATTATTGAAATCTTTCCCAAGGGCACAGACATTTTGGGATTTAATGTGTATGGATTAAACAATCTAATAAACGGGCTCCGGGATATAACCTGGTCCCATCCATGATTTAAGCTGGCTATTTTGTTGTTACTGGAAATCTTTGCCATAAGGGTTTTATTAGCAAGCAAATAATGTATTTTCTTCGCCAAGTCCTTAGCGTCTTCACAATTATATGACAAAATGTTTATATGCTCTTTCAGAAATGTCCATTCCTTAATTTCACCACTACTCGCAATAATTGGTTTTCCGGCCGCTAAATATTCGGCCGTTTTCCTGATTGAAAGATATTTTACCACATCAGTCTTTTTGTATGCCAGGACACTAATTGCCATCGATTTAACAATATTAATTGCATCATAATGTGGAATTCTGCCAGTAAATAAGACAGATGGAAATTTTTCGCGCAATTCCATGTATTCTTTAGTGTCATATCCTTCTCCTATCACAACAAAGGTAGCATTTCTAACATATTTGGATGCATTCAAAAATGTGGGTACATCCGCCCATTCCATCCAGTTTCCCAGAAAACCAATCAGTGGTTTATCAATAGGGATTTTGTACTTTTTTAGAATTTTCAAGAGCTGAGCCTTGGATTTTCGCTTCTGAAATGGCTCGTTGTCTACCCCATTTGGCAACATTATTGTCTTTTTGTGGAGGCCAACGGGAAATGACTCAATAATGGAATCATTAATTACCAATATCCTATCAGCCAGCCAGTGCGCCAATTTTTCAAATGGTTGGGAGATTATGCCTTTTACAATTTTTCCAGCATATTTCAATTCTTTGTATCTAAAGCAGTGCATGTCATAAAGTAATTTGGTTCCTGTGATTTTTGCAAATGGATAGAGCATGATTACAAAATAATATTGCCTGATTATTATGAAGCGCACTTTTTTTATGAATATTAAGTGAAGTAGGATAAAGAATTGGATCAGCTTGAAAACTTGATGGGCGATGAAACCATTGCCAATTTTGGGAACAGAGCAGATATTTTCAGAGATTTCTTTATCTGATTTTTGGCATACGATAAAAATTTTGTGCTCGCCGTTTGATTCCAGGAATTTTTTTAGATTAAGCACCCTGGATGGCGCTGCCTCATCAAAGCTCAACCGTTCCTTTATAATGAAAGCTATGTTCATTTTAATCTCCGTGGCTTAAGCGCGCCTTATGTGGCCCAATAGTGTTGATTTATTCCCTGAAAATGCGGGCCAGGTTCTTGAGGTTTTTTGGAGCATATTTTGCCAATATTATTTTCCTGTTATTCTTGCCAATCCTGCCCCAATCTTTTTTCTTCCTGATCAATTGCTCAATTGCCTTTGCTAATTCTGATGCATTCTTTTCCTTGACCAATGTTTCCTCAACAAGCTCTGGAATGCCCGTATGATAAGTTGATATTACCGGAAGCCCATATGCCATGGCTTCCATCAGGGATACGGGTATGCCCTCCCGGTCTCCCTTGTCTGTTGTGTAGGATGGCAGCACAAAAATGTCTGCTGCATTATAAACGGATTTTAGTGCAGATCCCTTAAGCTCGCCGAAAAATGAGCAGATATCAAAGACCCCGATGTCCTTGGCCAGCTTCTCAACATCCAGCTCTGCATAGCCAGGCACCATGCCTCCTACAATCCATAGCTCAATGTCTTGCCTATTCAATTTCTTGACTGCTTCAAAAAGGAAGCGATGCCCTTTTTTCTCATGCCATTGCGCCACAATTAGTATCCTGGTTTTTTCAGTCCTCCTGAATTTCTCAGTGTCAACAAACAGCCTGTTGACAGTGATTTTTCCCGAGTCCACATTATGCTCCTTGATAAGGTAATTTTTATTGTAATCGGAAATTGTGATGATGTTATCGCAGTAAGCCAGCGATTTCCTGAACATGCTTTCCTGTGCCTGGTATAATTCATGTGCGTGGATAGTTACGGAGAGCTTTTTTCCGGTCAGCTTTTTGCAGTAGTACCCGATAAATAGCTTGGCATCGCCAAAATGGCAGTGGATCCTGTCAATGTTCCGCATTTTGAGGGAATAGCTGCCTGCAATGAGAAAATGCATGAGCGTTCCTGAAAACAAGGACTCAAAAAACAGATTGAGATAGGTTCCTGGCTGCTTGGCAAATACAAGGGGCTGTGTCAACAGGATCATTAAGGGATTCAGCCTGAAGACTTCCCAGTCCTTCTTCGGCATGGCCAGGCCTTTCCGGTATTTGGTTGGGAAAATGGCAAATTTTATCTTATTTTTCTCCAATTCAAGGAGCTCTGAGTAAATAAAAGGTGCTATCCCATTTTTCATCGAAAAAATGTAGGCTATTTTCATTTCTTCAGGACCTCCTTAAGCGGCTTGACTTTCTTGGCAGGTATGCCATATGCCAAGCAGTTGGCAGGAATATCCTTTGTGACCAGCGACATTGCGCCGATGATTACATTGTCACCGATAGTTACTCCTGGCATGACCACGGAATTTACACCCAGGAAAACATTGTTTCCTATCCTTACCTTGCCATATTCACGCTCCCCCCATAATTTCATTTTGCCGCCTTGCTTGGCGTCAGAATGGCACAGGATTGTGACGCCCCTGGTGATCATGCAGTTATTGCCTATGGCAATCATGCCAGGCTTGGATCGGTCAATATAGGCTTTTGGGGAGATAAACACTTTCTTGCCGATAGCAACTCCGCTGTACTTGTAGAATCTTACCCTGCAGAAGCTGCCAATGCTGTTCCATAGTGCTTTAAGTGCATAGATGGGTGATAGGATTATGCGCGTAATCATTTGCCTGACCTCCTTTTTGCCATTTCCTTAATTGTTTTAATATAAAATTTTGTCGTATCTACCTTGTCCTGGACCAATTTGTCCCTTTTTTTCTTCCAGGACTCCCTAAGCCCCTGGTTTTTCATGATGGACTCTGCCCGCTTAAGAATTTTGCCCTGTTCTGTTATTTGCTCAAGCAGGCCATATTTCCCAATCAATTCATTGGTATAGCCCATCTTAAGGGGATTGACATAAATGGTAGGGGTGCCCAGGATTGCCGCTTCAGCAGCTGTTGTTCCGCCTTCGCTTATGACAAGCCTGGCAGAGTGCAGCACAGAATGTATTTGGCCTTTTGCACGGCCAAGCTGGTATTTTCTGATTGCCTCGGGCAATTCAGATTCAGAGGAAATGAATACCCTGAATTTTGAGGCTAATTTGCTGACAAAGGCAATCTTGTCTGATATGCCATTCTTGCCAATATCATGGCTGGCATCCCAGGAGACAAATCTTAATAGGATGAATGGCTCATTTGGCTTCACCCTCAGCAGCCTGTGAATTTTTGGATTTGGCTTGAAATAACCTGGATGCAGGTATGCCAATTCTTTGAACCCGTCATATCTTATCTGCTTCTTTCCCAAATCCAGGGTGTATGATTTTGGCGTCACGACTTTAGTGGCAAATGGAAAAGTGAGCCAGTTCTGGATTGTTGAATGCTCAGTGTCATCAAATATAATTGACGGCTTGCCGAGCAATTGCGAGGCCTGGGCAATATAAAGGTCCCCGCTGCTGCCAACAAGGACATCCGGCTGGAATTTCTTTGCCTCCCTGACAATGATTTGGCTTATCCTGGCCATGCCATAAAGCTTCATCATGCCTTTGTAGCCTGGCCTGGCCACGAATTTTATCTTGTTTTGCCTAAGCAGTTCATGCGTGCATTCCTTATCCCTTGCAATGACCCGGAATTTATGGCCTTGCCTGCTCATTTCCTTGATGACATTCTTGAACTGGTGCACATCAGCAGGGTGGTTAATATCTATCAGGATTCGCATAGTGCCACCCCCCTTGATTTTCCTACTAATTTTTTCCACAGCCATTTACTTATTGCAACCACTTTTGATATCCAATAAACTAAAGTTGGTTTCAGGTCGCTCCAACTTTCGATAGCAAATACTTTTCTGTTTAGATAAGGTTGGATATATTGCCAGAATGAATACTGCTCCGTTTTGCGGCCCTTGGAAAAAATAGTGAATAAGTCCTTGTGTAAGTGAATCCAATAGAAATTATCAGGATATTCAGGCATTTGTATTTCTTTATTTTCTACAAAGTCCTGATACATTGCAAAGGCGATGTTAAATCCAAACTTACATTCTAACTTAACAAAAAGGGTGTTTCTGCAATTAATTTCTATGAGTTTATATTTATCATCCCGTGAATCATATTTAAATTCAGTTTGTGCCACCCCTACAAAGCCAGGCATTTGCTTTAGGATTTTTTGGGTTAATTTCTTTGTTATTGTATTGTGGATGGTTTTCATCACTCTGCCCACACCGTATAATGGAGGACTCTGGCGCAGTTTCTGCATCTGAAATGTACCAGTTAGTTTACCAGTCCTATCAACGTAAAATTTGCAAAGCTGAAGATGTGTGTCATCACCTGGAACCTTTTCTGTTATCATTGCCTTAATTCCATGTTTGCGACAACTTATCCATTTTTCGAGCAACTCATCAAAACTGTTGACCTCAAATAGTTTCGTTTTAAAAATCGCCGCAAAATGGTGTCTTTCATAGGGTTTGACAAGGGATGGAAAAGTTATTTTGCTTCGGACTTTTTTAATTTCATATACTGAATTACAGTAAAAGGTTTTAGGAACTGGAATCCCTGCCTTTGTGGCTATGGAATAGGTCAGTTTTTTATTCAAGAGTTTTTGGATATATTTGTAATCCGCAACAGGCAGAATATAAAATTTTGTCAATTGTTTCTTATAATAGGATAAGGCATCAACTGACTCATCATTACAGGGGATTATCAACAATTTGTTCCATTTTTTCTTGTTTTTCATGAGAATATTTCTTATTTGTTTTTTGTCAAGAAAATTTTCAATCCTGTGACTTTCCATGACATATTTAGAATGTATGGCAAATTCATCATCCGATTGATAAATAACAATTGATTTTATCCCTTTTTTTCCAAGCTCGCGAACTACCTGCAACCCGATATCTCCCCCGTAAAGAATTATTACTCTTTTCTGATTATTATTATAGGTTAGTTGCATGGATGACACCGTGTATTATTACTAAAAAACCAGCAGCCCAATCACGCAAAACATTGCTGTGAACGCATACAGCCACAGTGTGGCCTGCTTCTCCGTGAGTTTGAACCAGCTGACAATCAGGAATTTGAGTGACTTGAATTTCATGCTTGGCGGGGCAACGATGTGGTTGTCCTTGTCAACCCCCCCGAATTTCACATCCGGAATCCTTCTCAGCAGGATTGTGTATGAGTCCATCAGGAAATTGATGATGTGGGGAATCAGGATAAACGCCCCAAACCAAGTCATGTTCTGTGTTACCATCAATGCCCCAATCGCGCTGCCAACAAGGAAATCCCCGACATTGCCAGGCAGTGCCCTGGCAGGATAAAATGTTGAAGGATAAAACGCCAGAACTGCTCCAAGGACAGGCAAGAACACGAGCAGTGATTCTATGCCATTGACCATGTAGCTCCGTATGGCAATGGTGATAAGCAAAATCAGTTCCAATCCAGTGCTCAAGCCATTATATCCTGCATGCAGATTTATTGAGTTCGCGACAAACATTATGAATATTGGCACGAAAAGCAGCGAATAAGCCGCGCCCAGCCCAATTGAAAAATCAAAGAGATGGATTGTTGTGTCCGGTATCAGTGACGCAATGGGCAATGTAAGTATCATTGTGACAATGATTTTGTCATAGCGTGTCCTGAAATTGAACAGGTCATCAAGGATGCCGTACAGCCCATACACAACTATCACAAAGTAGAATATGAAAAGGTCCCCCATTTCCAGCCTGTCAAGCAAAATAACAGACAGGCTGAGCGAGATGAGTATGCCAATAAGCATGGTAATGCCGCCCATCACAGGGATTTTTTCCTTCCCTTTCTTGTAGTAGTCCTTTACCATGTAGCCATATTTTTTCAGCTTGGCCATGACATAAGGAAGGGCCCAATAAGTACAAAAGAAGCTGTAAATCAGGATGACTGCATACTTGTATATGATTTGAAGTGTTTCAGTGCCCATGATTCCCCCGAAATGCCAATCATTCATATATACTTGTTACTACTAAAAGGTGGTTTTAGTCATATATAAAGCTTTGCTTTTTATATATGGGTTATATATGAGAAAATGCACATAAAAAGTTACCTATAAATTGGATTCATTTGGCCTTTTTTGGCTTAGCTTCATTTAAAACTTCGGCTTCTTCTGAGCCAGAGAGCAATTCCTTAAGTTTATGGTAGTTCAGGTTCTTTCGGTAGACAATAAGGTTAATGGCAATCAGTGCACCTGTGACAATCAGCTCCCATTTCCAGACGTTGTAAGGATTGATGCCGCCTGTTGCAATTTTCGTTGCCTCATTATAGCCAAGGGACAATCCAATTGCAAGGGCGACCATTACGCTGAAGGTAATGCTAAGTGCTATTCTTTCCAGCCATTTCGCATTCCTGAAAAAAAGTGTTGTGACAAAAAATCCAGGCAGGAAAAGGGCAAAAAGGAATCCTGCAATTGCAATCGCATCAATCATGCCTTATCACCCAAAAGTGTATTTCAGTCTGGTTGCCCTGCTCGTTTGTTGTGGTGAATGTGGCCTTTCCGTAGTCAAAATCACCTTCTGGCCGGAATGTTGAATGGTAGGACTGCGCCTCCCCTCCGCCCAGGTACAGGGAGTCTTTTGTCATTTGCACTTCACCAACTTTCTTTAGGCTGCATGGGTCTTTGTCTATGTTGAACTGGATTCTTCTCTGCCTTTCCTTGTTAAAAAGGTTTATGCCCGTCAGCTCAACATAGGTGTTGTAGGAGGAGATTCCGAAGTATCCCTTAGACACATTGGGTTCAGAGAATGCAAACAAAGGGATTCTGTTGATATATATTGTTGTTTCATTCATCTCCTTGACGAAGTCAAAATTATTCCTGTCATTCCAGGTTAAATTCAGCGATGCAGTGTCTTTGGTCAGTGTGCCGTAAAGGTTTCTGAACAGGTAAGCCTCCTTGGCCTGTTTGCTTATTATCACTGAAAGCAGAAGCCTGTCATCCTGGAAAAATGAGGTGTCAAGCAGCCCAAGGCCCTCAAGAAGGTAAAACGAATAGCTGAAACTGTAATTTTCAAAATTGGACACCTGGGCAGTCGGGCCCGCAAACACGAATTTTTCAGAGGGAATATTCTCATTTATCAATGAAGCGTCTATGTCAATTTCGTAATCCAGCAAATCGGCAATTGTAAGGCCGGGCTGCTGGTAGGGCAATGTGCCCACAATTCCTGTTTCATTGCCGCCCCCGGCATATTCGCGGCTCGTGGCAGCTTCATCCTGGAAAAACTCGCCTACGGCAAGGAATGGCGCCATTGTGAGCTCTGCAGAAATTTCCACAGGAGTTGTCACAGCGCGGATAGGCCTTGCCTGGACAAGCTGCCGGCCAGTGGACTGGCGGTACACAATCCTGCATGCCTGGTCAATGCTTATCCTTTTGCATCCGGGCTGGTCATTGAAGACAACAATGTCCGAGAATATGACAAAAGAGTTGCTGACTTTCATTTCAAAATCCCCGACGCTGAGTTTCCAATTGATGCGGTGGAACGGCCTTTTGTTCATGTAGAAAACAAGCTTGCCGCCCCATGATTCAATCATAAGCTCATTTGGCGCTGATTCTTCCAGCTCATTTGAGACTTTGTATGCCACAGATTCAGTTTCATTATTTGTGATCACGTATATGTCGGTGCCCCTGATTAATATGCTCAGGTTATTCTTTAGGCTGAGTAGGAAGGTTTTTTGGCGGCTAAAGGTCTGCCAGCTCAGCCTTAAGGTAAAATTTTCCCAGTCCAGCTCCTTGGCAGTCCCGTTGCTGGATAAATAGTAGCTCTGGTACACTTGCTCCTCAAGCGGAGTGAGCATGCCTAAAATGTTCTCCTCGCTTGCATTGCCAAAATGATTATTGAATTTGTAGACGTCATAATTCCCGTCAAGATATGCCTTCAAGCTGTCGCATTCATCATTCGGGCATTCAAAGTAATAGTATTGTTCCTGCCTGAAAAGTGGGACATCTGTATTGACTTCCTGTGACAAATTCTCAATTATCCCAAGGATGATTTTGTTGTTGATGCTGTACTCCCTGATGTCCCCCGCTTCAGTTATTTCCACTGGGGTTTCCTTGTACATGAGCAAAGAGCCAAGCACAACAATATTGTCCTCGGCCTTGAAATCAGGGCGGCCAATTGTGGCGTTATCCGGTGTGAAGTTGAAAACAATTTCCCCGTTCAGGTAATATGACATGGTCTCATTATAGCGGATTTCCACTGAATTGTCAGCCTTTAGTGGTGTTAAGTTAAGGCTTTTCCACTCTGATACAATGCTGCCATTTGACTTATACACAGCCTCGATTGAAGGATCGCCAGGATAGATCACAAATGCATATTTCAGGGTGCCATTATCATGGAAATAAGTTGAAAAATTTCCAGACTGGAGGACCTCCTTGAACCTGTAGGTGATTGTATAGTAAGGCCAGTCTATGTCTGCATAATCAGATGATTCCGTGATAAATGCTTTTGGGATTTGCGCCTGTTCCGGCTCAATATCATAAGGCCCTGCAAATAGGTACTCGAATGTCGACTTGTTTCCCTGCACCCACTGCAGCATTGCCTTTTGCCTTTGCCGTGCCACGCACTTATAGATGCCTTCTGTCACATCATAAAGCTTGTAAAATTCAATTTTGGCGTCCACATCCAATGTTGTGGGATTTTGGCCGGCATTCCTCACCACAAAGGTTACATTGTAGTCCTGCCCAAGATAAACATCTCCCGGCAGGCTGTCAGGCTCCGGAAAATATATTTCAGTAAAATCCACGGCTATATTTTTCACAAAGAAAAAATGGAATACAAGGGAGACTAGGATCGCTATTATGGCTAATGTTAGCAAAAGCCTGAAATTCAATATGTCGCTGAGGTCATTGTCCGGCATGGTCGATTGAAAGCATAGGGTGTATAAAAAATCTCGCAAATCGCCCGCATAATGCTTGAATGTTTCTTAGCAGGGCGGCCATGCCTGCTCACCAGAAATGCCACAGCCCAAAATATATTACCATGGCTCCAAGAATCAAATTCGCGACTGCATGAGCAACTACAACTGAGTTCATGTCCTTTTTGCGGTACCAGAGCCAGTTTAATAGCAGGCCGGTAATCAGCCCTGCCAGCCACTCTGTGTGTGACAATCCAAAAAACAAGGTTGTGATTATGAATGGCCAAAGGGTATAAGTGCCCTGCGGCACAGCAAGCCAGTTTTGCGAGGCAAGGTACCTGTGAAGGAAAAATCTCGTAAAGAATTCTTCAACAAGCGGTGCGATAAGAAGCCCGATAATAAGCTTCAGGATGGATTCCGCCATGGAATATGGAGAAATATCCGCTGTGCTAAATGAAGGGTAAAAGGAATCGAGGCCAACCCATAACAATCCAATAACAACCCCGATTGCGACTGACAGTGAGTCCCACTTTAATTTGAAGCTAAACCATTCCCGCTTCCACCAGATAAGGCAGCCTACCACTAGCAATTTTGCAAGCAATTGTACCATCCTGGATTCCGTAAATAGCACAGCCAGTGGGCTGATCAGGAGGTATGCCATCAATATCATGAAGAATACAAGTGCGCCCTCTTTGTCACGTTTGGTCAGAGAGTCCATTCAAGCCTCCAGAGGCCCATGATTTAATAAGTTTATGAATTTTCAGTTGATGGTGCTTAGCAGAAAAGTTTACGTTTTGCCATCAATTCTGCGAGCATCTGGAAATAAGGCAGGCAGCAGTTTTCGGAGTGCGGTCACTCGCTCTGCTCGTTCGGCACTTAAGCGATTCCAAAAATCGTTAAGTTCCATAGAGAAAACTGCCATTATGAATAAAATGCTTATGCGAGCCGATGGCAAAACCTGAGCCTTCAGGCGAAGTTTTCTGCTAAGCTTTAAGGGAGGAATTGTCCTTGTCGGCAGTAAAGCCTATTTGTATTCTTTATAGAAATATTCCACGGTTTTCTTCAATCCCTGCCTGAAAGTAACCATTGGTTTCCAGCCAAGCTGTTTTTTGGCACGCGCATTGCTTAAGTAAATTTGCCTGACCTCGCCTTTCCTGCCCGGAATGTGCTTTGCCATGATCTTTGACCCCATAATGTCCTTTAGCGTCAGGAATAATTCATTGATTGAGATTTCCTTCTGCGTGCCGATATTGAATATCCTGTC
Organism: Candidatus Woesearchaeota archaeon; assembly: GCA_018303405.1. Taxonomy (NCBI): domain Archaea; kingdom Nanobdellati; phylum Candidatus Woesearchaeota; species Candidatus Woesearchaeota archaeon. Next base: position 111,391 of record JAGVYD010000014.1, read on the forward strand.
TTTTGCCTTTCTTTCAATGGCCAAGAGTGACGCCCTTGCAACATCCTCAACAAAGATAAAATCCCGCCCCTGCCTTCCATCGCCAGTAATGAATGGCCTGCTTCCCTTCATAATGCTGAGGATGAAATTCGGCACTGCCCTTTTGCATTTTGGGTCATCCCTCGGGCCATAGACATTCGAGAATCTTAGGACGGTATAATCCAGCTTGTAATTCTGGTGGTATAGATAAAGATAATATTCCAGCGCCCTTTTGCTTGCGCCATACCCGCAGATTGGATTCACCGGATGATTTTCGTCAGCAGGCAGATATTCCGGCTCCCCATAAAGCGCCCCGCCTGTCGACAGGTACACAAATTTCTTAACGCGGTATTTCCTGCTGAGGTCTATGGCATTTATCCCGCCGATGATGTTGGTTTTTGCATCCTCCTGGGGATTCATCATGGAATAAATAACCTGCACCTGGGCAGCCGCATGCACCACGACATTGGGCCTTTCCTTCCTGAAAACCTTTTCCAATTGCACAAGATTTGTTATATCGGCTTTGTAGAATTTTGCCCTCTTGTCGACATTTTTCAATTGCCCTGCCGAGAGATTGTCTACTACAGCAACGCCAAATCCTTTTTTAACCAGCAGGTCCACAACATGGCTCGCAATAAAGCCTGCTCCGCCGGTCACCAGCACTTTCTTCTTTCCTGCCATGCTGCCTTAGGGAGTTAGGGATTATATAAATTTTCTGAAATTGCTGGTTCTGCAGAAAATGTTGTCAGCATCAATATGCGTAGGCCTGTCAAGATTTTGAAGCACAACTGGCAGGGGGATGTCCCTGAGCTGGCCTCAGCTCGCACGGAAGCTAGGGAGACATTCCTTCGGAAGTCTCCCGAACTGCATTTTAATAAGCATGGAGTTTAGGGGATTGAGTGAAGCGAAAATCCCCTCAAGACTAATTTCGTTGTCAAGGGGCGAAACCATTGCGGGGACGTCAGTTTATTCCTAACTCATAAACGGCCGAAGCCGATGCTGACCGAGGCAAAGCCGAGATTTTCTACAGAGCCGAAATTGCTATCTGAGCTCACGGCAATATCGATTTAATACTTATAAAAATACTTATTTTATTATTAATAAAAATAATAATAAAAATATATAGAAAAGTTTATATATAAATTAATAAATTAATATACAAAAATATAAGTATTATATATTAATGTCCAAATTATGCAGCAAGGCATAGCAGCCCTTGCCTGTAACGCAGAAGCGATGTGGACTGACAATGGTTGAGTTTAGGCGCAAAATCTATCGCAGAGGGTCCAGTTACGAGACTACGATCCCAATGCCACTTCTTTTCACTCTTGATTCGCGGAAAAAATACAATGTGATTTTCAGGCACGATAACGAGACAGGAAGATGGTACCTGGAATTTGAGGAGCGGCCCGGGAATGAGCGGTCAAATAAGAAGAGGAAGAAGTGAGGTGACAAGATGGCCATAAGTCTGAAGGAAGCAGTTGAGGCAATGGATTACGACGAGCTGATGAAGATTAAGATGGATTTGGAAAGCGGCGGCTTCAATGTTAAGCGCATGGTAATCCAGAAAGCCAGGGAAAAGGAAAGAAGGCATGAAGCCAAGTGCGCAGTCTGCTCAAACGAAATCAATGCCTACAGCAGCAATAATTACACCCTTATTTTCGGCCCCGAGGATTTCAGGAGAAAGGCATCTTTCTGCGGCATTGACTGCACGGAATACTTCATGGCCGACCTTAGGGACCTGAAAGGAATGAAAAAAAAGGAGGCTCCTGCCAGCAAGGCCGAGAATTTTGACCATAAGGTGTAAAGGTGGATATAGCAGCTGTGATTGCGAGGAAAAGAGATGCTTGACAAAAAATCCCTGAAATATATCGTAACTGCGCTTCGTGAAGGCTATACAAAAGACCAGATTGAGCAGGCACTGATAAACAGGGCATTTGACAAAGAGGAGATAGATGCGGCGCTCGATGCTGCAATCCAGAAGGTGAGGGGCAGGGAAAAAATGCAAAAAAAATTCCAGAGCTTTATCCCGCCCAATTTCCGTGAGAATGAGTCGAGGATAATAGAAAAATTTTCTTCAAGGATGCTGAAAAAAGGGTTCCATGCTGACCAGATAAGGGGGGTCCTCCTCGCAAGGGGCTATGACAAGGCCAAAGTCGACCAAATCATTCCCATTGTGGAAGAAAAAGCCAAAAAAGATGAGCATATTCATGAGTTCCTAAAGGAAGTCAAGGTACTGACAAGGTTCAGGACCACGGACCAGGAAATCAGGCATATCCATTGGATTAAGATCAGCTTTGTGGTTGCGGCATTGCTTCTTGGCTTGCTGTCTGCCTTGACATCTGCGCCATCGGATCTGGTTTCCCTGGCTGCTGTTGCAATTGGCGTGTGCATAGCCCTGCCTGTTGGAAGCTATGTCATGCACCATATGTCCTTGGCAATGCACACGACAGAGATACATTTCCACGATGCATTCAGGTACCTCGCAATAATGGGATTGCTCCTTTTTGCAATTAAGGCCTTTTTCCCAATTGAGGCCATGCTTGCATTCTTGATAGTTGTGATTTTTTTCCTTTCGAACATGGCAATAAAGCATTACAGCGTTCCTGTGGGCAAAGCTTACATAATGTCATCATCCACAATAATAATAGCAATGACTGTGATGTACGCGACAAGCGCATTGGTTGGTATGCTTTTCGCATTTTACCGGATTAAATTTTGAAAATTTGGATTCATAAGCAGGCGCATGGCTGGACAACGAGAAATAAAAAGAGGTGCATAGATGTATTATCGCAGGAAGGCAGAGGAGGCATTCACAGAGCTCGGTTCAGGCGCATCCGGCCTTGCATCGCAGGAAGCAAAGGCCAGGATTCAAAAATTCGGGTATAACGCGCTGGATGAGGAAAAAAAATTAAGCCCCTGGAAAATATTCCTGAGCCAGTTCACCAGCTTTATTGTCTGGATTCTTTTTGGCGCCACTATTGTCTCGGTCATTGTCGAGGAGTATATAGACGCGGGAGTCATACTTGTCATAATTCTCCTCAATGGCATCCTCGGGTTTATACAGGAATTCAAGGCTGAAAAATCCCTTGAGGCCCTGAAAAAATTGGCGAGCCTTAAGGCAAAGGTATTGAGGGATGGGAAGGAAGTGTCAGTTGATGCAAAGGAACTTGTGCCCGGTGATGTCATTATTCTCAGGGAAGGGGACAAGGTGCCTGCTGACGCAAGGGTTTTCTTTGTTGAAAGGCTGGAATCCCAGGAAGCGAGCCTTACCGGGGAATCCACAAATGTCCATAAAGTGACGGATGCCATTGACAAGGACTGTGAAATTGCAGACCAGCACAACATGGTGTTCTCTGGCACAGTCATAGTCAGGGGGACCGGAAAAGCAGTGGTTGTTGCAACTGGAATGCATACCCAGATTGGCAAGATTGCCAAATTGCTTGAAGAAAGCCAGGAAGAGCTGACCCCCCTCCAGGTCAAGCTCAAAAACCTTGGCAAATGGCTTGGCATTGCCACGATTGCCATCACGATAATTGTGTTTATAACAGGAATTCTGAGGGGGAAAGACTTTGCAGAAATGCTTCTGACATCGATAAGCCTTGCCGTGGCGGCCATCCCAGAGGGCCTGCCCGCAGTAGTGACAATCTCCCTTGCATTGGGAGTGCAGCGCATGATAAAGCGGCATTCCCTTATCAGAAAGCTGCCAAGCGTCGAAACATTGGGCTCCACAATGGTGATATGCACGGACAAAACAGGCACGCTCACCCATAACCAGATGACAGTGAGAAAGCTTTTTGTCAATGGAAAAGTTGTGGATGTCAGCGGCGAAGGCTACTCTGCCAAGGGGCAGTTTTCACAGAATCCCAGGGATTTCGAGCTGCTCCTGAGAATTGGCGCTGTTTGCAATGACGCGACATTGAATGGGGAGGAAGTGATGGGCGACCCCACTGAGGGCGCCTTGATAATAAGCGCAGCGAAGGCCGGCCTGAAGCACGAAGCCCTTCTGGCTTCAATGCCCAGGATTGAGGCAATTCCCTTTGATTCCGGAAGAAAGATGATGAGCACTGTCAATATGGCCGGCAGGAAGAGATTCATGTTTGTCAAGGGCGCGCCGGACATAATGGCAGACATTTGCGACAGGATTATTATTGACGGTAAAATAAAGAGATTTGACAGCAGGGCCAAAAAGCAGGTCCTGGCGGAGAATGAGGAATTCGCCAAAAATGCGCTGAGGGTCCTTGGATTTGCGTACAAGGAACTGCCAGGCAAGGCCAAGATAACTGAAAAGGACGAAAACAGGCTGATTTTTGTTGGACTGCAGGCAATGATTGACCCGCCGAGGGAGGAAGTCAAGGAGGCAATTGCCCGGTGCAAAACAGCAGGTATAAGGGTTGTCATGATAACGGGCGACCATAAGACTACAGCCCAGGCAATCGCAGCAGAGCTGGGCATCATTGGAAAAAGCGTTGAGGGAAAAGAGCTTGACAGGATTGATCTTGATTCAGCAGTAGAGCAGATTTCTATTTATGCGAGGGTCAATCCTGAGCACAAAATGAGGATTGTCGAAGCCTGGAAGCGCAGGGGTTTCATTGTGGCAGTCGGAGGGGATGGGGTCAATGATGCGCCCGCGCTAAAAAAAGCTGACATTGGCGTTGCAATGGGCATCACAGGTACGGATGTTGCCAAGGAAGCAAGTGACATGATTCTGACAGATGATAATTTTGCCTCAATTGTCAATGCTGTGGAAGAAGGAAGGGGGATTTATGATAATATCAAGAAATTTGTCAATTTCCTTCTTGCCTGCAACATTGGCGAGGTATTGATTATATTCATAGCGGGTTTTCTTTTTGACAGCCTTCCATTGGCTGCAATCCAGCTGCTTTGGCTCAATCTGATTACAGATGGCCTGCCTGCCCTTGCCTTGGGAGTTGACCCCGCGGCCAGGAATATAATGCTTAGGAAGCCGCGCCATAAAAGTGAGGAAATACTCTCAAGGAATGTGCTGGTCAACATTGCCGGCACGAGCATCATTATTGCGGCAGTTGTCCTGTTCCTTTACTGGCTAAACCTTGATTTAGGCGTGGATGAGGCCAGGACAGTTGCCTTTACTGCCACAGTTGTTGTTGAAATGGCGATTGTGCTGATGATACGCAGCGTTTATGACACCAAGTTCTTTTCAAATAAATTTGTCTGGTTCGCCATTGCGAGCAGCATTGCCCTGCAGGTCCTGGTTGTGTATTACCGGCCGCTGAATTCCATTTTCAAGACAGTGCCCTTGAATTTTATTGAATGGGTTGAGATCGTATTTGTGTCGCTCATAGCTTTTGGGTTCGGGCTTGTTGTCAGCAGGACAATCAGGAAAATGACCCATGAAGAGTTCTGAGTGTTTTGGCTTTTTCTTTAACGCGCCATATATGAAAATAATGATGAAAAAAGGCAATTCGCCAATATGAAGCATATATGAAATAGAAAGATTTATATACTAGATACTATAATAATATACATATTTGTATACTAATTTCCTTTTTAATAGCGTCACCCAAAGAACCACCCTATCGTTGGGGAGGTATGTGCAGGAAGTTGTTAGAATGAAAGCCGCGAGAAAAAAAGGCTTTCGCACACCCATGAATAACAAAGCCCAGAGAGGCAGCCATCTTGTTTGCCCCGGTATGCCAGGAGGCGAGTAGGATGCAGCTGCTGATTAGTGATATTGCCGTAATTATAATAGCCGCGGCTTTATTCGGATTCCTGTTCCGCCTGTTCAGGCAGCCAATTATAATAGCCTACATTGTTGCAGGATTCATAATCGGGCCATTCGGCCTGAATTATATCGGCAATGAAAACACAATACTCGCCATCTCAGAGCTCGGCATCACTTTCCTTCTGTTTCTTGTAGGCATTGAACTGAACATAAACCACATTAGGGAAGTTGGAAAAGTTGTGCTGTTCGGCGGCATGATGCAGGTTGCATTGACTGCATTTTTCGGTGGAATCCTGAGCTTTTTTATTGGTTTCAGCCCAATAGAATCCTTTTACCTTGGCCTGGTGCTGGCCTTCAGCAGCACGCTTGTTGTAATCAAGCACCTGTCAGACAACAAGGAAATCAGCACCATACACGGCCGGATCATGATTGGGATACTTGTCCTGCAGGATATTGTCGCTATAATGATTGTGACAATGCTCCCATCCCTGACTGACTTATCATTTGGGTCAGTAGGAAAAAGCGTGCTGAGCGGCCTCTCCTTGCTTGTGCTTGCTTATGTCACAAACAGGATAATGCTCAGGAAGATATTTGATTTTGCAGCAAAGACCCCTGAACTGCTCTTCCTTGCAAGCCTTGCTGTCTGCTTTATCTTTTCCTATCTGGCAACTATAATGGGCCTTTCTGCATCGATAGGGGCATTCCTGGCGGGAGTCATTATTGCCAACCTCCCCTACTCGACAAACATTGTCGGCAAGATAAAGCCCCTTACAACTTTTTTCAGCGCATTGTTTTTTGTTGGCCTGGGAATGCAGATTGTGCCAGGTTCAATCCCAAACATCATATTCCCGCTGGCAATCCTTGTAGGCATGGCTCTTTTCCTTAAGCCATTGCTTATGTTCCCGATAGTCTATTATTTTGGATACGACAGGAAGACAGCCTTCCTTATCTCGGCGACAATGGCGCAAGTCAGTGAGTTTTCACTGATTGTTGTTGCGCAGGGAGTGATTTTGGCGCATCTGACGCCTGACATATTGTCCCTTGTAATTTTCCTCACTGCCATAACAATGGGCCTGTCCAGCTACCTGTCAAATAACGGCCTTGATTTGTTCCACAAATATTCGCACAACCTGGATTTTATTGACAGGATTTTCCAGCGGAGAAAGAGCTTTGCGCAGGAAAGCATGGATGCTGTGCAGGAAGCCCAGGTCATAATTAATGGCTATGAAAACATGTCTGGTAGCATCCTGGAAAGCTTCATGAATAAAGGGAAAAAGGTGCTGATAGTGGACAATGACCCGCAAATAATAAGGCAGTTAAGGGACCTGAAAGTGAACTGCATGTATGGAGACCTTGCCCAGAGCGATGTGCTGGAAAATATAGACCTGTCAAAAGTTGAGGTTGTCATGTCAACTGTGCCGGCTTATGCGGACAGCCTGATTATTGTGCAGAAATTCAGGCAGGTTGGCAGGAAATCCGTATTGATCATGACGGCCAACAAGGTCAGCGAGTCATTTGCCCTGTATAACGCTGGCGCTGATTATGTTGTTATCCCCCATATTGAGGGAGAAAAGCAAATGGCCTACCTCCTGGAAGACTTTAATACTGATGTTTCCAAGGTCTTGTCAAAAAAGCTTGAGCATATTGCACAGCTGAAAAAAAGGCAGATACTCAAAGAGCAGTTCAATGGCGGCCATGAGAATTTCATGCAGGACATAGATGCAATGGTCAAGAACATTGCTGACATAATTATTGAGAGCAGGAACAAGTTGAAAAGGCCGGAGCATGGCAAAGTCAATGCTTCTGTTGCCGCCAAAAAGAAGGCTCTGCACATGACAAAGGCAGCCATGGATGCCCAGCAGCCATTGCAAAATGAAGATGCTGTTGCAGGGAAGGAAAAAGAGAAGGCAGGGGCAGAAGTATGAGAGTATTTTTCAGAAACGTTTTTAAAGCATGGGCATCGACAAAATAGACAGGTTGTCATTCAATAACCCGGGCCCGTGGTCTAGTGGTCATGACGTCTCGTTGACGTGATTCCACTTAATCTCAAAATCGAGAAGGTCCCCAGTTCGAATCTGGGCGGGCCCATTCATATTTCTTTAAATATCCTGCAAGATATATCACAACCAAAGAAAATTTTATATAATCAACAAGAATAGATCCATCAGGCGTGCTTCATGGTGGCATGCCTAAAAGAGGCAAGCATGGAACAGCAAGGGAACCAGCAGTCTTATTCGCAGCCTTATCCGATCTATACCCTGAGGCCGAGCGTCATGGGCGTAATGCTCCCAAAATTCATTCTTATGCTCTTATTGGGCGGATTGTTGTATTATGGGGGCTACCTCAACCTCAAATTCCTCAACATCAGGCTGACAACATTGTTCAAGCTGAGCATAATAGTCTGCACTTTCCTGGTTGTCGCATTCGCCCTTCTGATGGAATACAAAAAAGCGATACGGATTGACTTTTACTTTTACAGCGACCGGCTCTATGCAAACGGAAAATGGGTTATGTACAGCTCAATAGGCCATATAGACGCAAAAAGAGGGCCGATGGACCACCTGGCAAAGACTTGCAGCATCCACCTGGGCGACCAGGCTGTCCTAAAAAAAGTTCCTGACTCATTTAATATTTATCAGTACATCCAAAACCTGGTAAGCAGGGCAAAACAGCAATAGCAAACAGCTGTGCCTATGCTATGTTCTCCCAAAAAATTTATATATTGTCAAGAAAGGAATTGAATTATGCCAGCTGACGACACCAAGAAGTATATCCTGATTGCACTGCTTTTGCTGTCTGTATACTTGTCATTCCTTGTCATAAAGCCGATTTTCTATGCGCTTCTCTGGGCGCTGGTGCTTGCCTACTTATTCACGCCGATCTACAGGATTGTTAACAAAAAAATCAGGAATGAAAGAGCATCTTCCCTGCTAATAACATCCGCAATTGTTATCCTGACTGTTGTCCTTGCAACGGCAATCGTGAGCACCTTGAGCAATGAGATACTCATAACCTACTCTTCTGTTAAGGAAAGCTTCGATCCCGCAAATCTGGAGGTCAGGTGCCAAAATCCAGACCTTGTTTGCAAAGTGGCTGATATCCTAAGCCACGAGCAGATAAACCCGACGCCATACATCAACCAGGCGTTTAGCAAGCTCATGGACAAGATCGTTGAGCAGACTTCCAACTTGGCATTTTCCATTCCAGGCAAAGTGGTTGAATTGTTTATAGTATTTTTTGTCATGTACTATCTTTTCATCAACGGCGAGTCTTTTTTGAAATCCATCGCCAGCATACTCCCGATGGACAAAAAGCACAAGGAGCAGATTGTCAACAGGGTTTCCGATGTTGTCGGGGGAGTTGTCTACGGCCACATTCTCACTGCATTGATTGTCGGCGTGGTGGGCACAATTGGATTCTCAATGTTCAACATGTCATCCCCGGTTTTATTGGGATTCCTTGTTGGCCTGGCCGCTTTTGTCCCTGGAATTTCAACCACGGTTATCTGGCTTCCGGTGGCAGTGTACCAATTTCTAAATGGCTTTTACAGCCACGATAAGATACTGATGGCCAAGGGTGTTGGCATATTGCTTTTTGGCATTTTTGCGCTGGCATATATTGACAACATTATCCGCGCGAAATTGATAGGGGACAGGGCAAGAGTCCATCCTGCAATTGTCCTTATTGGCGCATTTGGAGGGCTGCTTTCCTTTGGATTTATTGGAATCTTCATAGGCCCATTGATTATCACGGTTTTCATCACACTTGTGGAGATTTATGGCGAAAGCCAGGACTGGTAAAAGGAATAAGGCAATATGAAGCTAAAAATCAAGGACATGGATGTTGAAACAGGCGGCCCGCTGGTGGCAGTCATGCATGTCGATGATGCGAAGATGCTGGACTTCCATCACGGAGACAGGGTAAGGCTGACTTACAAGGACAGGAAAGCAGTATCAATCCTCAATCTTGCCGAAAGCAAGAGAAGCGTGCCAATTGGCAGCATCGGATGCTATGAGGAAGTCCTGAGAAAGCTTGGGGCAAAGGGTGGGCAAAAAGTGGGCATTGCCCTGGAAGAAAAGCCGGCAAGTGTGCAGTATATCAAGAAGAAATTGAATGGAGGCACCCTGACCTACAAGGAGTTTTATCAGATTGTCAGCGATATTTCCCAGAACAAGCTCAATGATATCGAATTGACTTATTTTGTGTCTGCATGCCACACAAATGTCATGACCTTGAGGGAAACCATAGACCTGACAAAAGCAATGATTGCGACAGGGGATGTGTTGAAGCTCAAGAAAAAGCCAGTCATTGACAAGCACTGTGTTGGAGGTGTTGCCGGCAACAGGACAACAATGATAATTGTCCCAATTCTGGCTGCAGCTGGCCTGACCGTGCCAAAAACATCATCCAGGTCGATTACCAGCCCTGCCGGGACTGCTGACACTGTGGAAGTGCTTACAAAAGTTTCCTTTAATGTTGATAGGATGAAAAAGATTGTAAACAAGATTGGCGCCTGCATGGTTTGGGGCGGCTCAATCAATCTTGCTCCGGCTGATGACAGGATAATCAGGGTTGAGCACCCGTTGAGCATTGACAGCCGAAGCCAGCTGCTGGCAAGCATAATCGCAAAAAAAGCCAGTGTTTCGGCCACTCATGTCCTGGTTGACATACCCGTCGGCAGGGGCGCAAAGATTGAGACAATGGATAAGGCAAGGGACTTGAAGCGCCAATTTGAAGTGATCGGAAGGAGCGTGGGCATCAGCATCAAAGTGATAATAACCGACGGCAGCCAGCCCATTGGAAACGGGCTCGGCCCTGCCCTGGAAGCGAGGGATGTGATGTGGATATTGAGGAATGATGAGAAAGGCCCCCGGGACCTTAGGAAAAAATCTGTAATGATGGCTGGACTGATTTTGGAAATGGCGGGCAAGGCAAGGAAAGGGCAAGGCAAGGAAAAAGCGCTGGATTTGCTCGAATCCGGAAAGGCCTATAAAAAAATGCAGGAAATCATTAGGGCGCAGGGCGGAAAAGTGAAAAGGCCTGAAGACCTTCCGATAGCCAAGTTTGCCCAGGATGTTTTTGCGGCCAAATCAGGCAGGATAACCCATATAGACAATACTTATATCAGCAAGATTGCAAGGGCAGCCGGGGCGCCCAGGGACAGCACCGCGGGTGTTTACCTATACCTTCACAAAAATGACCTTGTCAAAAAAGGCGAGATTTTGTTCACCATTTATTCCAACAGCAGGCAAAGGCTGGATTTCGCCAGGGAACAAACGAGATTAAATGTTGGATTTGAGATTAAATAATTTCCTGCATTCCGCGCCGCGACAATCCCATAGTTTTTTAAACTTGCGCCGCCTTTTCAGAGTTATGGATAAAATAATAATTCTTGACATGGGAGGTCAATATGCCCACCTGCTTGCGCGCAGGGTCAGGCAGCTTGGTGTTTACTCAGAGATTTTGCCAAGCGACACACCTGTTTCAATCCTTAAAAAGGCAAAAGGCATCATCATTTCAGGCGGCCCGGATTCAGTTTATGAAAAAGGCTCGCCGCAATGCGACCCCAGACTTTTCACCCTGAAAATTCCCATCCTTGGGTTGTGTTACGGGCACCAGATAATGGCTCATTATATGGGTGGTAAGGTCTTGCCCGGAAAAACAAAGGAATACGGCCTGGCCTCGCTTGACGTCAGGAAAAAAGCCGGATTGTTTGCCGGCCTTTCCGCGCAGGAAACCATCTGGATGAGCCATGGTGACTCTGTTGCAAATGCTCCGCCGGGTTTTTCGGTGACAGGCTCTACATCTGACTGCCCAATCGCTGCAATGGCTGACAGTTCCAGGAACTATTACGGCGTGCAATTCCATCCGGAAGTGACGCACACAAGGCACGGCATGAAAATACTTTCAAACTTTGTAGTAAATATTTGCAAAGCCAGGAAATCATGGAGCATGAAAAATTTTATCGAAAATAAGGTTAAAGAGATACAAAAAGAGGTTGGCAACCGCAACGTTCTCCTGCTCATAAGCGGAGGGGTGGACTCCACTGTATGCTTCGCGCTGCTCAACAAAGCTTTGGGCACAAAGCGTGTCTATGGCCTGCACATTGACAATGGCTTTGTCAGGACAGACGAAAGCAAGAATGTTGAAAAGGCATTCAGGAAGCTTGGCTGGAACAATTTCCATGCCGTTGATTCTTCAAAGGATTTCCTGAATGCTGTCAAAGGTGTCGCAGACCCGGAAAAGAAGAGAAAAATAATCGGCGAGACATTTATCAGGGTGCAGCAGCAGGAAGTTGCAAAGCTGAAGCTTGACACTAAAAAGTGGATGCTTGGCCAGGGCACAATTTATCCTGACACTATTGAAACAAAAGGGACAAGGCATGCTGACCTCATTAAAACCCATCACAACAGGGTCGACCTTGTCCAGGACATGATAAAAAAAGGGCTGGTAACAGAGCCAATCAAGGAATTATACAAAGATGAGGTGAGGGAATTGGGAGAACGGCTCGGCCTTCCAAAGCACCTTGTCTGGCGCCACCCATTCCCCGGGCCCGGCCTTGCTGTGCGATGCCTTTGCGTCGGCAGGCCTGAATTGCTTGAAAATGAAGATGACATAGACCGCAGGGCGGGGCTGATCTGCGCAAAATACGGTGCAACAGCAAAAGTAATGCCGGTCAAGAGCGTCGGTGTACAGGGCGATGCGAGGACATACAGGCATCCGTTGATCGTGAGCAAAATAAATGATTATCGGCAACTCGAAAAAATGTCAACAGAATTGACAAACAAAATCAAGGAGATAAATCGGGTTATTTTGTCAGTTGGCGCCAAAGGCAGCCTGAATAATGCAAGTGTTTTGCAGAATTCCTTCCTGACAAAGGAAAGGCTGGACTTGTTGAGAAAAGCTGATGATGTTGTTAACAGCCATCTTGACAGGAAGATGTACACAAGAATCTGGCAATTCCCGGTGGTTCTGGCGCCCCTTTCATTTTCCGGCGGGGAAAGCATAATATTGAGGCCTGTTGAATCGAAAGAGGCAATGACGGCCAACTGGGCGCATTTGCCTGAGGATGTCTTGAAAAGCATAAGCAAAGAACTCCTGGCAATCAAAGGGATTGATGCAGTTTTCTACGATGTCACGAACAAGCCGCCAGGGACAATTGAGTGGGAATGAAAATCTGGTACTTTGAACTCATCCTGGTTGTTGCAACGTTAATGCCCATGTCTATCACCTCGGTAAGATTTATCTTACTATACATTTTAACCTTTCTGTTTTTATCAATTTCTCTGTTCTGAACTGTCTCTTTATTAGAAATATAACAGAAAAGATTGTTTTTTAACTAATTTGGCAGCCTCGGGAGAGAGGTGGAAACAATCTAAGAAAGCTATATAAAGCAACTTTGATGCATCCTATTATATGAACTATAAACACATTGTTACAGAGAAGCTCAAAAAGTATAAGAAAGAGGATATTATCATAACAGAACATGCCTACGAACAGGCTATCTTTAGGAGTATCAACATTGATGAAATAAAGGAAAATATTATAAACCCTAAAAGATTGTTCTATGCTATAAAGCAGACAGCGCAAAAAGAGGGAGAAGAAAAATACGACTGCTACTTTGGTTATAGCAAAACGCAGTGCCACAGATATGCAATTGTCATCAATGGCAAATGCATTGTATGCACAGCCATTAAAATAAACAGGAGGTGGCAGCATATAGCTGAGAAAAATGCCAAATTTTAACTTTAGTTATGACAAAGAGAATGATGACTTGTTCTTATTCAAGCCTAAAGCAAGTTCCAAGGGAAGCATTGAATTAGGCAACATAATACTGGACTTTAACACTAAAAAAGAGTTTGTTGGCATGCAGGTTATGGATGCTTCGAAATTCCTTTGTGATTTGGTAAAAGGGAGTGCTAGTGAAATAAGGAATATTCTAAATAACTTGACAAGTTGTAAGATTGATACTAAGGTAAGGGGAAACTTATTGATAATTCAATTTTTGCTTATAGCCAATAAAAAAGAAATTGCACCGATAATTACAATGCCGCATATAATAGAAAGCAGTCCTGCATTAGCATATGCCTGATAATTCTGCACTTCCTTCACCATTTACCTCATCCAGAACATCTTGAAACTAAACAGTCTTCTTTGTTCTGAACTGCTGCTGTAAGAGAAATATAACAGAATTAACTTAGTTTAACTAATTTGGCAGCCTCGATAAAGTGGAGGCACTAATGATTACAACATTAAGAGAATTGGTACTATTGAACGGTTGCCTTTTTCCCTGACTATCTCCTTGATTTTGTCATATCTGTCCATATTAAGATAATACTTCCAGCCATGCTCTTTCTTCTTTTTATGGCAGATTTTTTGTTTTACTAATGCCTCAAGAACAGTTTCAACCTTGTCCAAATCCTCTTTTGATATCCCAGATTTCAGGACATGGATATAAACAGAGCCCTTGCCAAAACAGTTTTGGTCAAAAAGTTTCTTAACTATTGTCCTGCTTATCCTTATATATTCGCTTCTTTTTACCTTAGGCATGGATACAATAGCAATTATGGAATATATAAACATGTGGTCTAAATTTAGTCCCTTATGAGCCTAATTAGAAACCTTTAAATAGAAGCAAGTGTTTATTGCATTCATTATGGAAAAATCTGTATTTTTAAAGGAAGAGGGCAACACGCCCAAAAACAGGATATGGAGCTTTTTAATAGTCCATTCAGAATATGACTATTCTATGAAAGATATTGCAAGATTTTCAAAAGTTGGCTACACTACACTAAAAGAAATTTGGAAAGAGCTCAGACTGAAAAATATAGTAGTCCAGACAAGAACTGTTGGAAAAGCAAAGATGTTCAGATTGAATCTTAAGAACCCTGTTGTGAATAAATTTACAGATTATTATTGGACAGTTGTAGATTCAGTTGTCAGAAGAGAAAACAATGTTGAAGAACAAAATCAGCATGGTTCGCCATCAATTGGCGCAATTCCTGTTTCTGCAAGGCATTTTTAGCTTCACATCCTGCACTTCCTTCACTAGCCTGCCCCATCCAGAACATTTTGAAACTAATCAGTCTTCTTTGTTCTGAACTGTTGCTGTAAAAGAGATATAACAGAATTAACTTAACTAATTTGGCAGCCTCGAAGTAGAGGCGGAACAGTCAAAATCAATTACAGAAACATGTCTTTATTTTGCTTCTAGGACGACACCTGGCTGGGTTTGGTGACATTAGGCGAGACTTTCAAGCTTAAGACTGCTTCTGTCCAGGGGGTGCCAATGCCTTCAACACTGCAAAAATCACGGAAATCCGGGATTAACTGCCTGTTTCTTTCTGGAATATCAGCTTTCCTGACCTGTGCTATTGCCCCTGCCAGCCTTTTGGGTAGATATGTATGTCTATTTCCTTCTTCATTTTAGCCCTCCAAAGAAACAGTGGCTATGAGTGTATTTAAGCCGAACGGCCATTTTTGGCTATCCGGCGTTTAAACTGAAGAAGGACGCCGTGGCCCAGATTTGAACTGGGAAATCCTTTCGGAAACAAGCTTAATGGTACTGTCCGTGAAAACAGTGTTTCCAGGCTTACGCTCAATATACCCGTGCTCATGAGAATATGATTTGCGCAGTACCAGGTTGTGCCACCACGGCAATCCAGTATGAAGTTGATGCAATCATTTTATAAATTTAATGACTTCTTGAGTTCCCGCTATTTCTGGCCTGTCGGCATCATTACAGGTATGCCTTTCTTGATTGCGTATTTTCTTTTGCATTTAGCGCAGACCAGGGCTGTCCTGCCGGAATTGTACTTAACATCTGATTTGCACATTGGGCAGGCTAGAATCCTGTAAAGCTCGACGGGAATCGGATCCTTTTTCGATGCTTTTCCTGCAACCTTCTTCTTTGCTGCCATTATCACGGCACAATGGCGAAAAATATAAAAATCTTTCCAAAAAAAGGAAAGTTTAAATATGAGCACTTGAATTGATATATAAAATTTGTGTGGGTTTTCGTCAGGTAAATAAATCCTTTAAAAAAGAGTGGTGGGGGACTGGTTGAATGCAAGCGTACGTGAAAAAATGCCCAGAGTGCAGCGGTATAAACTTGTTCTGGAATAAAGACCGCGGTGAGATCATCTGCCGTGACTGCGGCCTTGTTGTTGAGGAAAAAATGGTCGACTTTGACCAGGAATGGCGTGACTTTGATTCTGATCAGGGTGAGTCCAGGAGGCGCAGCGGCGCACCAATGACTTACACCCAATACGACCAGGGCCTGGGGACTGAGGTTGGTCGCAAAACAGACCTTTATGCCCTGGCCGGGAAGGATAGGAACAAGTTCTTCAGGCTCAGGAAATGGCAGTACAGGATATCAACTGCCATTGAAAGGAATCTCAAGCTCGCATTGTCTGAGCTGAAGAGGGTTTCATCTTATTTGAAACTGCCAAAATCAGTTGAAGAAGAATCTGCAAGGATTTACACAATGGCGGTGCAAAGGGGGCTTGTCCGCGGACGAAGCATGGAAAGCGTCGTTGCCGGGGCATTGTATGCTGCCTGCAGGCGCCATGACGTTCCAAGGACGCTTGATGAATTGTCAGAGGCATCCGGCATTGAAAAAAAGGAAATCGGCCGGACTTACCGCTTTGTGACAAGGGAGCTGGGAATCAACATCCTGCCGAGCAACCCGTCGGATTACATTGCAAGGTTCTCAAGCGCGCTTAAGCTCAGCGCTGAAACTCAGAGCAAGAGCATAGAAATCCTTGAAAGCGCGCAAAAGGCTGAGCTGACTTCAGGGAGAGGGCCGACAGGGATTGCTGCGGCTGCGCTTTATGTGAGCGCCTTGATCCATGGCGAGAAAAGGACCCAGAGGGAAGTTGCTGATGTCGCCGGCGTTACAGAGGTAACAATCAGGAACAGGTACAAGGAGCTTCTCGAAGAGCTCGACCTTGACAAGGAGATAAGGAGAGTCAGGAAGAGGAGGAGAGTGAGCTAGGCAGATCATTGAAATTTTTTTATTATTTTTTTCACAAAAATTATTTCATCGGCATAAATTGAAGACAGGCGAAGAGGCCAATTGCGTGGACAACCCAATGCCAGGAAACAACAGCAGGGAAACAGCCAGAGTTCTTGAAGGCTTGGTAAAGCAGGCTTACCGCGGCGCGCTTACGAATCCAAGAAGCCTTGCCATGAATATTACTGCCAGGCACCCATTGCTTGAAAAGCAGGTCGAAGGATATTATGGGCAGATGGTTGCCGAGATTGACAGGAAAGTTTCTGGTTATGAGTCAATTGATGCATGGAATAGCCTTGCCCCGTCTGATTTTTATGCTGCGGCATTGCTTAGCCAGGTTTCAAAAGTCCGCGCCATAAGGGATTTCAGCGCAAGCGGCACCAGCAGCAATTATGCCAAGGATTTGCTGACGTATGCCCTGGTTGATTATGCTGCAGATAGGATTGCCGCAAAAGCATTGCTTCAGGCTGCAGCCTTGCCCAGGGAAGAAAACAAAAAAGTCGGTGAATTGGCCCAGGTAGTCTAGGAATGGTTCAGAATCTGTGCATTTTTTTCTGGAAATCAGCTATCGTTCCTTGTTTTACCCGAATCCCTTCTTTTTTCAGCATCATGATTTTCTTCCTGGAATTCATCCTGCCTGCAAATCCGCCAAGGCTCCCGTCGCTGGCAACAACCCTGTGGCATGGAACTTCAGGGGCATAGGGATTGCATCGCAGTGCCTGGCCAACTGCCCGATATGCTTTGGTTTTCATTGCTTTTGCAATTGCCTTGTAGGTCGAAACTTTTCCTTTTGGGATTTTCCTGCAAAGCTTGTAGACTTTGTCTGCAAATTTCATTCCAACAGCCCCATTATCCTGGCAAAATTTTGCCCTGATTGATTTTTCTTGTAGCCCTGGGCTAATTTAATGATATCATCCTTATTTATTATAATCCTTTTTTCCCTTAAGATGTCGGTCGCATGCCCGAGTGTAAAAAATTGGCAAAACTGGGTGACATTTTTTGGCTTGTCTGTCCTCCTGCACCGCTCAAAATCAATCATGACCGCCTGCAGCCGCCTGTTTTTCCTGGATACTATGACATGCTTTGTCGGCCGTGTCATCTCGAGCTTGTTGATTCCCAGCCTGTCAAGTGTCCTGCACTGCTGCATGACATTGCGCAGCACAGCCAGTGTGTCTTTTTTGGACGCGGTTTCAAGGAAATCAATTATGTATTCGCCTTCCACAAACTTGTAGGCAAGCTGGCCATCTTCATATGCTACAAATTCTGGGCCAATTGAATGGGCATTGAGCAGCCTGAGCCATTCTGCCTCGCGGCCAATGGCATTTTCAGCTTTGCTGCCAAACCTCTTTTCCTTTATTGCGATTTTCACCCGGCCGAGCATTGCCGTGCTTACAACTCCGCGCTTTCCGCGTGCAAATAATCTCCTGTTTTTTGCTTTCCTTATTATTCCCGGCATTGGCTCATCCCCGGCCCGGCAGGTCATGCCTCTATCAAATAGACAAACAGCTTTTCAAAATCCATCTTTTTCTCTTTTATGATTTTAAACTTGAACTTTTGCCCTGCCAGCGCCCTTTCAATGTGCTTGCGGTTGGTGAGGGTGCTTATCAGCAGCAATATTTTTCCATTCTGTTTCAGATAATGCCTGGCTTGCCCAAGAAACCTTTCAACAATTTCGTATCCTTTTTCTCCTCCGTCCAAAGCAATGTCCTTTGCTTTCGGATGATTGGGCAAGTAAGGCGGATTGAAAATGATCAGGTCAAATTTGCCAAGCACTTTTGAAAAAAGGTCAGATTGCATGGCCTTAATTTTTGGGCCTGCGTTCTTCTTGAGAAGCTCCTTCACAGCCTCTGGGTCGATGTCGGCTGCAACGACCTCATCGCAGTATCTCCCGGCTTCCATGGCCTGTATGCCGGATCCAGTGCCCATGTCCAGCACCCGCCCCCTTGCAAAATCCCGTACAACTTCCTTAAGCAGAAGACTGTCTTCCCTTGGCCAGTATACCATTCCCCTCATTACTGTGGCAAAATATATAAACTTATCCTGCGTATAATGCCCTTAGATATATTCACTGTCATAATTATGGATAATCCGCTTTTGCTTGACGTGAAGATTCAGCAAGACTTTGACGAGTACATAAACTATCTTCCGCACAGGATACCCTGCAAATACATGATTTCTACAGTCGTTGACCTATGCTCGCATGATGAATTCAAGTGCCCGTTCAGGGGAGAGGAGGTTTATTCTTTTGCGCACGGCCCCAAGAGCGAATGCAAAAGGCCCAAAATCATGCACATGAAGGAAATTCTGGGATTGAAGAAATAGCTTGCTTTTTCTCCCACATGGCTGGAAAATTCTGACAGTTTAAGATTGGATTGGCGCCCTTCATGCCAAAAAGTCCAAAAATCACCCAAAAAAGAAAAAATAATATATATTCAAATCAAACATTAGCCCATTATGGGAAAAAAGGGTCAAATTACAGCCTTTATAATAATAGGCCTAGTGATATTGTTCTCAGTTGGCCTGTTTTTCTTCATAAGGTCGCAGACTTCTGTGTTCACCCCCCCTGAAGTGGTGCCAAAGGAGCTGGCTCCGATAAAGGAGCTGGCAGAGCAGTGCCTGGGAAATTCTGCAAGGGATGCGGTATTTCTTGCAAACAGCCAGGGAGGGTATGTCAAAATACCTGCTGAAATCTCAACTGACCCAAAAAAAACCGTCGGATATGGCATGAAAATCCCGCTGTGGTATTCCCAGGGGGAATACAGGATGCCTGAGCTGGCAGATATCAGCCAGGGCATTGCAAGGCACGTCCAGGATAATTTAGTCGCCTGCCTGGATAATTTCAGGGTTTTTGGCCAGCAATATGACATAACGCCTTTATCGGCTCCGATAGTTGAGGTTGCCATTGCTGAACGGCAGATAAACATCAATGTCGATTACCCATTGGAAATCAAAAACAAGCAAAGCACAGAAATAAGCAAGATTTCAAAATTCACAGCGACAATAGATGACAGCCTTGGCAGGAAATACAGGCTGGCCAAGGAAATTTTCGATTATGAAAATGACCATTACTTCCTGGAGAATATCACCTTCTGGATGATAAGCTCTGGCCTGCCAACCGAGGGCATGGAAATAACCTGTGACAGCAGGGAATGGAACATAGACAGCGACCTTGTCCCGCAACTGAAAATGATGATTTCTGCGAATTTGAGGTATCTGACTTTTGCAAATACCGACAGCATGCAGCCAGCATCGCCTTTTCCTGATTACTATGCCAATCTCTACATGGTAAGGCCAAGCAATGAGAATTACAATGGCTTGACTGTTGCCCCTGTCTTCAACACAAATTGGAACATAAATATGGATGTCATACCAAGCAAGGACAGGATTGTGAAGCCAGCAGTTTCGCCATTGCCTGTCATTGGCAGCTGCTTCAAGATTTACAATCACAAGTACAACGTTGTATACCCCCTGGTTTTCCAGATAACGGACAATACGGGCCAGGAGCCAAGCTTTTTCTTCTTTGCGACAGATGTTGTGCTGCTTTACAGCCTGCCCAACCGTGAGGCAAGGGTCACTGAGCCGCCGCTCATTGAAACGTCGGTAAATGAGGAATTCTGCAATGACAAAAGGTATGCAACAGATATTTTTGCGTATGATTCTTTCAGCGGGGACAGGCTTGAAGGCGTCAAGCTAAGGCACCAGTGCATTGGCCTTGCATGCGATATTGGCGAGACAAAATTGAGGATGGCAGATGACGGCTATGTTGGCACATTCCTTGACGCTATGCTGCCGGGATGCATGGGCGGAATCCTGATAGGAGAAAAAGAGGGGTATGTTAGGGGAGTGACTACAGATGTGATGACCGGCAGCATAACAGAGAATGGGGTTACGGCAGTCCATCAGGGAAACCAGGAAAATGTCGAGCTTATCCCATTGAAAAAATTGGAAATAGGGATGAACCCAATGGAAGTTAACCCCATCACCAACGTTGCCTATCCAAGAAGCATGGATCCGACTTACAAGTACATCATAACTCTGCGAAACCAGGACAAGGGGCATGAACAGACAATATTTTATCCTGATGAGGAAAGTGATGAAACGCCGACTATCAGCCTGATGATAAGCGATGATGTTTATTATCTTGACCTGAAAGTTTTGGATGAATTTGACAACTGGGTGGCCGGCACAACAATTTCAGTCTGGGGGCCTGGCGCCTCGAATGTTTACCAGAACAGCAAAGTTATTTTCAGGCCCGTGATGCTCGGTACAAACCCGGCTACTGATGATGAGTTCACGGTGCTTTACAATCTCGTGAAAGACAAGTCATTGGAATACACACCACAGTTTGCCCCATAAAAATGCCAAGCAACAGAAAAAACGGACAAGGGAATGACTCAGCGGGAATTGCTATGAGTCGGACAGAAGCAAGCGCAGTCCTGAGATTGGCGTGCATTTATGGAGTGATTGGGCTCATTATCACGCTGCCGGTTGCATCAGTGACAATCCTTAATATTGATGTAATTGCCCTTGAGCAAGGCGCTACAATAGAGTGGCAGACTGATGCCCTTGCAAATTCAACAGTAAATTACGGGATAACATCAGCAATGTCATCGCACACTGGCAGCCAGGACATGGTTACATCCCATTCAGTCGATATTTCCTCGTTGGTTGCCAACACTGATTATAGCTACCAGGTTCAATCCTGTGCAGGGCCTGGCGACTGCGACATCAGCGGCATTCTGCAGTTTTCAACATTGGCTGAAGGCACAACATCCAGCGACACGCTTTTCATGGAGCTTGGTGGCCAGTTGGGCAACAGCACGAATAATTCAGTTTACACTATTTATGGCAGGACGGAATCAGACGCGGTTGTGCGGTTTTACATCAATGGAAATCCTGACCAGGGTGCCGGCCCTGTTCTTGTGACAGCAACCGACAATACCGAGGCATTTTACCTTGGCGCGGGGCCAGATGGCCAGTTTATCGGCGACCTGCACCTTTTCCCCGGGACAAACAACATTCTTGCTGTTGCGAGAAAAGGGATAGAGGAAGGCAGGGCAAACATTACTGTGATGCTTGACAGCATCAGGCCATCGGCGCTTCTGGCTGATGTCCCTGCGGGCTCAAAGGAAGGAACTATGAGCCTAAGCGGCTCGGTTACAGAGCCGGGCACTGTTGAGATTTTAGTTGATGGCTCAGTGCAGGATTCAATGGAAACAGAGAACCAATTTGTTTTCAATAATGTCCAGCTTGGAAATGTGGGCCAGGGAGAGGAAAAAACTGTCAGGATTCAGTTAAGGGTCACGGACAGGGCGGGAAATGTGGGGATGAGCCCGGAGTATTCCATAAAAGTTGACAGGAAGATTCCAACTATTGTCCATGAGACAGATTATCACCCATTGATGCACAGCATTTTGCTGAATGTCAAGGGAAAAACAGAGCCTGGCGCCATTGTGCATGTGCAAAACCTGAGAAACCTCAGCAATGTGCAGGAATATACGGATAGGATGGCAAGAAATGATTTGACATTCATTGACCCAGTGGACCCATTGGGCGAATGGTTCAAGGAAAAAACCACAACAGCTGATGAGCACGGGGATTTTTCTGTTTATCTTAATTTATACAGAGGCAGAAACCATATTTATTTTAACGCGGCTGATGCTGCGGGAAACTCGTATGTTGATTACCAGGACGCTACAGTTGAGCTGGCGACCACCAAATGGAGGATCGCAAGGGTTGATACCTACCCGAGCAGCCTGTATTTCGAGGACATCGCGAACGGGGAAGTTGAGGCTACTGCATTCCTGGTTTTGGATTGGGTTGGTGGCGACCCACGGCCGGCAAAGGCTGAGCTGAAAGTTGTTGAAAAGGATGGCCCAAACACTGACAATAATGACCTGATTGGCAGGCCAAGCAGGCTCAAGGGTGGGGGCTATTATGACAAGGACAATGGAAGGCTCTTTGCATTGGTCGGAATAAAAGTCAATCGCTGGGCCGGGACTTCTGATGCTCTCTTTGACAAGCTTTATGGCAATTGTGTTGGTGACCTGTGCCTGCCTGACCTGAAAATCCACGGGGAAATTGTGCAGAAGCAGATGATAATCAGCATCAAGGGGGAGGTAGTTGAGACATTTGTTTCACCAACAGGCGAGCAGGCTGTTACGCCATCAATCATTTACGAAAAATTCGGCTATGCCGTGCAAAAGCCCAATGACCTTTCAAAATGGCTTTCCCCCCAGTTGATTAATGACTCAATCCAGTTCCTGACAAAAACCGAGGAATTCCTGGACAAGGCCCAGGACCTTCTTGTGAAGCTCACAGGCATTGGATTGCTTGCCTGCGGTGTTGCAGTTTTCAGCAATCTGATTGGAGGATTCATAATATCGCCCAGCAGGGAGCAGATGTATTGGGTCTGCGACAGGGTTTTGTGCCCGAGCATACCTCCTGATTGCGGGTCCATTTCAGATAGGAATGCTGTTTACTCTGGAGGGGCCAGCTCCGGCCCATTGGAAACCGTGACCCTCAAGGATGCGGAGAACAGGTACACCAAGCACAGGTTTGTTCAGGTTACGGAGACAAATAAGAACAGCTACCCATGCTCTCCCGGGCAATATGCCATGCTTTCCAGCAGTGGAGAAAGCACGCAGTTGAAAAGCGGAGTAATCGGGGAAAGGGTGACTGAAAAAGAGTTTACAAGCTATTGTTTCTCCCAGGACGATTATCAAAAATTGACCCTGGATGACGCTTTTTTCACTAATTTCAATGCAGGCAGGTGCTACCAGGAGAATGAGCCGTACTATGACAACACAAGGTGCTTCGGCCAAAAGTTTGACGACTGGACAAGCCCAAGGGATGACATAATCAAATCAATGCAGTGCGGCTGCATAACAGGGATATACGGCTACACCCGAAGCCTTTTGACTGTTGTGCGCGGCATGAAGCAGTGCCTGCAGCAGGCCCAGATTGGCGAAGTCAAGGGCGGATTTTGCGAAAGGTTGTTCCTGCAATTTGCATGCGACCAGGCCGCGAACCTGTTTACCAAGATATTGCCCCAGGAATTTACAGGAGAATACCAGCAGGAAGTGCCAGATGATGATTACCATGGCACCAATCCAGGAGGATATGTCCAGACTGCCAGGAATTTGCAGGCAAGCCTGAAAGACAGGTATGGAGGCGTGATTGATTCTGCAAAAGGGCTGTCATCGGAAAAGCTTGTGAACAATTTCTGCCTTGCCGCGACTTTGGGGGACATTTCAATTCTCGAAGGCGCGATTGAAACATTTGCAGCTGCATCGCCTGTGGCGCCATGGGGCATGGTAAAGGGCAGCTCAAGGCAGGCTGGCTATGACCCGTTTGTCGGCCAGATGAAAATAAATTATAACATTTATGTCGGCGTTGTCCCTGGCGGCGACAATACTGAAATGGAAGTAAAGCTTGTGTGCGACAGAAGCTATGAGGGCGGTGAATTTTGCCCGGCCACCCGGGAAGAAACAGTGCTTTCAAATGTTCCGCGAAGCCTGAACAAGAATGACTTTTACAACCAAAATGTGATATTCCAGTCAGCGCCTGCAAGGCATTGGTATAACAAGGTTGTCCTGACATTGAAATACAGGCTTGCTACTGACGAGCCATGGGAGACAAGATCATATGACTCCGTAATCTCCAGGCAGAGCGACCTTGCATATGGCTGTGAATATTCCCTGACGGGCGGCATTGCATGCGAGCCAATTACCATAGATGAAAACGGCATTTTGCAGATTGTGAAGTCAAGCACTGAGACAAGGGACAATGAGTACACAGACATCTCGCCGGACAACGGAATTTTCTACTATCCTGACAACAAGATTGGATTGAGAACAAGGATTTTCAATGATTACAATGAGGATTTTTTCTTGAGGATGATTATAACGCCGCCGGGCACTGCAGCCACGCCTGCTGCCTATGAATTCAAGATTCCGGCCACCACAAATGAAGCAGGAGAAGCACAAAACTACAACCTGTTTATTGCACGGATGGGGCAGCAGACAAGCCAGTCAGCATTCATTGGCGGCCCAATGCCCCTGCCGAACATAAATTCAAACAAGGTATACCTGACAACAACATCAGCAACCCCAGGAAGCGTGGCCGTGCAGGTAGGGGATGCGACAGGGATCAAGAATTGCGAACCCCTTAACCAGGGTGCGGGCGCCCTTATAGCTGTGAATACATTGTTAACTGCGCTGCAGCCGAGGATTGATAGTGGCGAATTGTCCACAAAGGATTACGAGCCTACTGGCACGAGTAATGCTATGAAACTGATGATTGACCATGGCACAGGATATGTCTATGAAATAAAGCAGGGAAAAGTTGACAGGCTGCTGGCAGTGCGCAACAGCCAGGACAAGAATTTGATAGATGACATGTGGAGGATATTCAACTATGTTCCTGCGAGCAGCGCGTTTAGTGAGTGCACTTTTGAAAGGACAATTTCAAAGATAACAGGCATGGCGCAGGAGCCCACTGCAGTTGACATTTGGGTTGATGAAAGCGGGACCAAGAAATGGAAAGAAAGGTTATGGATTTCAAACCAAAATACCCAGAATATCCCGCAGGGGATGTACAAGGTCAAGCTGAATGTCTATAAGGACACAAATAGTGACGGCCAGGGCGACACTGAAATTCCGTACGATGCGGCTTCGCAGGAATTTGAAGTGACGTTTAGAGGGGAAAACACGCAATCTGGCTGCACAAGGATGCCGTCAATTGATGTGCTGGAGCCAGTTGGCAATTATATGCCAAGGTCAGTGCCGGCAGAAGGGATTTTGGTTGGCGCAAACATAGTTGATGACTGCAATAAGATCTCGACAATGAGGATAGCGCTCGTGAAAAAATCCAACAGGAACAATGAAATCTGCGCGACCCAGTATGCTGCGGCTGACAATGATGCATATGGCTATATAGGGCTTTCCCCGACAATCACAACAGGAAACTGCGATTTTGAATTGGTGTCTGCGCCAACATTGAATGAGCTGGCTCCGCCTTATTACCAGTTTAAGTTTACAAATTCGGCAAGCGCTCCAGCCTTTGCCAACGAAGACCACGAGATTATTTTCAGGGTCACGGACCAGCTCGGCCAGGCCGGGGAAAAAGCCAAAACAATTGCATTTACGGATAATATTGACCCCTTGATTTTGAAGCTCAGGCCATCTCCGGCCCGAACGCCATATTCAATATTGGGAACTCCGCCAGGCTGATATGGATTGATATGGAGTTTGGAAACCGATAAGTTGGAACTTACAGATAATGCAGACTACAAATGATGCAGGCCTTAAAATCCAAAATCTCACTCTGTTGATTCTGCAACAATGGCTTCAAGGCTGTGTGCCTCGCCGTGCCCCGCAGCCCCGGATGGCGCTTCTGCTGTCCCGTTATCGCTGCTCAGCCCGTATTCTGCCTGGTAAGCCTCGAAAAGCTCCTGCTTCAGCGCTTCAATATTAACCTGTCGGCCACCCATAAGCGCCTTGGAAACAGCCTGGCTGATATACCTGTCAATATGCTGGCTTGCCATTCGTTCATATTGGGCCTGCTTGCCATATTTCCCTGAATCCCTTGCATCCCTTGCCATTTTGCTGTACACAACAGTCAGTGCCTTTTCAACATCCATCTCAGCCTGGAGCTTGTCAACTTGCGGGCCGTGGAGGAAACTATGGCTGATTTCATGCGCAAAATAATCATTCGTGATAATTTCATCTTCCAAATGCCCATACTGATTTTTTAGGAAATTCCTGTACTCATGCGCAGCCTTTCTGTTGTAGAGGATGAACCCATTGTCCGGCTTCTGCTTGGGATTTGTGGCTGCAATCAGGTCAGTGTCTTCATCCATGACAAACAGGTATTCAATGCCTTCAGAATGGCCTCTTTTTGCCAGGTACCTGAAAAGCTCCTTGCTTTCTTCTGAATGGACATACTTAAGCAGGATCCTGCCAAGATGCTCGCTGGTCACCAGATTTTCCCTTATGCTTTGCCTGTGCTTGCCGGGGATATCCTGTTTTTGCAGGTTGGCCAAAGCCGTGTCCAGGCTCTTGGATTTGCTGTGCCTTGCATCTGCATCAATATTGGCAAGCGACCGCATGACAGCATTCTGGCCAGTTGACCTGTCGTAAAGAACAAGGGTATCATAATTTTCAGTTAGTGCGCCCCTGGCAGATGTTTCCGGGCTGGGTTTGAAATTTGCGCCAGAATTATAATGCGCGCCAAAAGGATTATTGGGATTAGGCGGCGAATAGTTCATCATTTTGCCAAACAATGTGTTCGGAAAAATCAGCTTTTGCCCATTTGAAGATAGCGCCATATAGCCTGGCCTGATAGTCTGCGCATACATGCTCCCGCCGATTCCAGATTTTCCAGCATTGACTGCCTGTGGTTGATATCCCATATTGGTCCGCCTAAATTTTACAGCGTAATGGTGCCATTATAGTATTAATCGCATAATATGCTGAAATTTAAGAAGATTTGCAAAATAATGATTAAAAAAATAATGAAGTGAGCTTACAGAGAAAAATAAGGTAAACAGGATGAAAGCTGAAAAAAGAGGGGGAAAAAGAAGAAAAAATAAAGGCTTATGCAGCCTTATGATAGTGCTGCCCGCCTCCTGCATGCGCATCGTCAATGATTCCAGCTGCATGCTTCCTTCTTTCCTTGCTAAGCAAATAGTCCGGCACATGAGATGAGAAGATTTGCTTCTTCTGCTCGAATGTCGGGGCATTTTGGAAAGTATTTCTTTGCGGCTTCAGCTCTTCATCGCTTGCATAGAAGTCTTTGGCTGCTCCCAGTATCTCCTGTTCATTGTATTTATTCAAGCTGGAGCTCCAAGTCTTTAAGTGGTCATCCATTGCTGTTTTTTTGATAAGGCCCCTCACTTCTGTTTCAACCTCATCAGTCAGGATTGACTCCCCGTGCTGATTCAGGTACTGGGTCATGACCTGCATGAGATTCTCTCTTGGGACTGTTGCCCTCCATGCAGTTTTTTCAACATTCTTTGCGCCCGCCCCGCCATAGACCTTATCAACAGTGTATTTCTGCACTGCTGCTACTACATTGTCAACAATAGTATTAGCCACATCCCTGTTCAGGATAGGCTCGCCATAGTTTGTCTGCCTGGCATGTGCAGTTGCGTCCTTAATGGCCCGCTTTAC
Organism: Candidatus Woesearchaeota archaeon; assembly: GCA_018303405.1. NCBI lineage: Archaea > Nanobdellati > Candidatus Woesearchaeota > Candidatus Woesearchaeota archaeon. The sequence continues at coordinate 139,301 of JAGVYD010000014.1, forward strand.
AAGAGAATCATAACCCCTTTCATGCCTAGCCAATTCCTGGATATCTTCCTTGATCTCTGCTGATGGATTTTTATGTGCACCGTGCCCATGTCCGCTGCTCATTTGTCTCGCCTCAATTTAGGTATAACGCCTTCTGCATACCTATTTTTAATTATTATGCAATGATAAAAAGGATATGTGCTCATATATAAATTTTATTATTCTGGGTTATAAAGCAATCAGGCCATGGCTTTTGGTCTTCCTGCCGGGCCATGCGTTTGCTGCCAGCAATATGATATTAGTAATGTGGTGTAAAGCATTATGATGTCAGTAATATGACTCTTTAACTTTGCCAGCGGCCACATCTTCAATCGTAATCTCGGGCTCTGACGGCACTTCCCCTTCTTCTTCCTTGCCCTTGCTTTGCTTCGGCTCTGCCTTGCCTGAATCAAACGCTTCAGCCGCCTCTATAGAATCAGCCCCGATGATAATGCCGACATAGAACAGGCTGATAAGCAGGTTAATCACTGCCAAGGTCTTGATATCCATGCCTTCAAATATCGGGAATCCGCCAAATGCGCCTACAAAAACAAATATCATGACAAAAGCAAATGGAAGCACAGCCAGGAAGGATTTTACATGCAGCCTCTCAACCATGCTGATGGATACAACAAGCGTCAGGATAGTGGGCGTAAGCCCCAGGAAAACCCTGAACAAGGAAGTAGCTGTTGTGGCTGAAAGAATAAAGAGCAGGACAACAAACGCAAGCACGCTTATCCCAATAACCATGCCTCTCACTGTGATTAAGCCGTTGCCGGATTCTGCAGTCTCGCTGATTGGCTCCCTCCTCAGCATTACTGTTTCCATGGCAGTGTTGATTGCGTCCTGGGAATGCCCGTATTCCAGCAGGATGGCCTCGATTTCATGGATTGACTTGCCCTGGGAAATGCTGTATTCAATATACCTGACCAGGCTGTTGAGGACATCAAAGAATAATTCCTTCTGCACAGGCCCTTTATAGGGCTCATCCATTGCCTTGATGACATCCCATTTGTGGCGGTGCAGTGAATCAATGGCTTCCTCGACAAGGTTGTGGTGATGCCCGGCATCTGTCAGTGCCTTGCGTATCTTTTCAGGAGGCACTCCTCTTTCGCGCTCCTGCTTGATGTATTTCACAAGTTCGCGCTTCATGTATGCGGCAATGTCTTCCATTTTATCCCCTTTTTAGGTTCCTCTCCCAAAATATGACCCTTTGCCAAAACAATGGGCTTTTTTACATTGGCATGCTATGCTTTATACTTGCATGCTATATCTTATAAATATTTTTCTGCGGACTGCGATTCGCGGTCATGACAACCATGTGCTGTGGAAAACTATATGCAGTGGAAAATAAAACATTAAAGCAACCAGATCAGGTGCAATCAGGTGCAATCAGATCAGGTGCCTTTTTGGGTTGATATCCAAGTCTGTGTACTTGTCCGCTTCCTCAATCAGTTTTGCTGACGAGCTTTTGCCGAAGGCAATTACCTCGACCCTGCAGCCCATTGCACGCTGTAGGTGCCTGACCAGGGGCACGAAATCGCCGTCCCCGCTAACCAGCACCACGACATCCAGCTTTGTGGCCAGCTCAATTGTGTCCATGGCTATGCCGATATCCCAGTCGCCTTTCTTTGCTCCGCCGACAAAAGTCTGCAGGTCCTTGGCCCTGACTTCATAGCCAAATTTTTTCAGCAATTCAAAAAAATTGGACTCATCCTTGACATCTGCCTTGATTACATAGGCAAACGCCCTGACAAGCCTTCGGCCTGCAACAGCTGTCTTCAGTATTTCCTTGAAATTCACCTTGGCATTGTACAGGTGCCTTGCAGAATAGTATAGATTTTGTACGTCGACAAATACGCCGACCCTTTGTTCCTTGTGCTGCGATGTGCTGTCACTCATTTTATCACCACTTTTGTTGTCTCTCTTTTTTCAGATTATCTCTTTTTCAGATTATCACTTATTTTCACTTATTTAGGCAGGCTTTTTTCAAATCCGCAGCTTGTGCAGATGATGGAATTGCTTCTTGCGTCAAACTCAAGAGTCAGCCGGCTGCATTTCGGGCATTTCTTGATTGGCGAGATGCTTTCAAAATTCCTCCTAAGCTCCTCGTAAGGATCCATGCGAGTTATTTAAGCTTTGCCGTATTTAAACGTTTCTGAGAATAGGGCTTTGCCCGAAAAGTTAGTTTGGGCATCAATTTTGCGAAGCCCATCCCCGGAGGGGTTAAGCATTTTTCGGGGTTGCAGAGGAGAAAAATGCAATGCATGAGAAGTTGCAATGCTGAGCGGATGCCCAAACCGAGCCGAAAGGCGAGTTTTCAGGCAAAGCTTGAGAATGGGGTCTCTGAGGGAGTGAAGTTAAGAAAAAAGAATATAAAGCATATACATAAAATATATAAACCTTGAAGGGCCGAATTGTACTTGATCTTTTGAGATTAAGAAGGAGATAAACATGGAACTAAACTTCTTTGGAGCACCGGAATACCTGGAGCCGCATTGCCCCGGATGCAAGGCAAAAATAGATTATGGAGTCACGACCATTTATGATGACACAGTAAAAGGGCACAAGTGCCTGGCTTGCGGCATACTTCTCTAAGGTGCCAGGTGAGATTCCATACCGATTGTGTTCCTGCACAGGCATGCCCATGCAAAATCTTTATATACATGGCATGGATTTAGCTGGTGTATGTCAGCGGATTTAATCCAGCTCCAGATTTCTGTCATCATTATCTAGGAGGCAGGCTAGCCCGGCCTTTCTTGTGATGCTCGCTAGGAATCAGAAGGATAATTCCCGCCAAGGAAAAGCATGGATTTATGACATAGAAAATAACGAAAATGGCAGAAGACAAGCCTCAAAAATATGACCCGATTAAGCTTGAGCCGGAAATGCTGAAGTTTTGGGAAGAGAAAAAAATATACCAGAAAGCCAAGTCAGCCGGGAAAGGAAAGCAAAAGTTCTATTTCCTGGACGGCCCGCCTTACACCTCCGGAAAAATACACCTTGGCACTGCCTGGAACAAGCCCCTTAAGGATATGGTCCTCAGGTACAAGCGCATGAAAGGGTTTGATGTATGGGACAGGGCAGGCTATGACATGCACGGCCTTCCGGTTGAGCTCAAGGTTGAGGAAAAAGTCGGCATCAAGTTCAAGGAAGAGATTCCCGGGTATGGCGTGGCAAAATTTGTAGAGCAATGCAGGGAATTTGCGCTCAGCAACCTGAAAATCATGAACGAGGATTTCAGGCGCCTTGGCGTCTGGATGGATTTCGAAGACCCTTACATGTCCATAACATCCGAGTTCATTGAGGGGGAATGGTGGCTTATCAAAAAGGCTCATGAAAACAAGAGGCTTTACCAGGGGCTGAAATCAATGCATTGGTGCAGCCACTGCGCGACAAGCCTTGCCAAGCACGAGCTGGAATATGAAAATGTTGAAGATGATTCTATTTTTGTAAAATTCCAGGTCAAGGGAAAAAAGGATGAATACCTCATAGTCTGGACCACAACACCATGGACAATTGCGTTCAACCTCGGGGTGATGGTGCACCCTGATTTTGAATACCTGAAAATAAAAGTTAAAGCGGACGATGGAAAAACAGAGGCCTGGATTGTTGCCAAAGGCCTTGCCGGGGTATTTATGGGAGGGGTTGTCGGCAGGGAATATGAGATCATTGAGGAGTTCAGGGGCGAAAAGCTGAATGGATGTGAATATGTGCACCCTTTTTCTGATTTGATTGACTATGCGGGCATCAAAAAAGAAAGCCCGAAGGTGCATACTGTGGTGCTTAGCGAGGAATTCGTGGACTTGTCAGCGGGGACAGGCCTTGTTCACATGGCACCTGGCTGCGGCCCCGAAGATTTTGAAATCGGGAGGAGGAATGGCATACCGGCATATAATCCAGTGGATGAATACGGCAAATATCCGGAAGGCATGGGCAGCCTGTCAGGCATGGTCTGCAAAAAGGACGACAGGAAATTCACAGAAGAGCTTGAAAAGAGAGGGGCGATTATTGCCTCGACAAAAGTGCAGCACGAATATGCCCATTGCTGGCGCTGCCAAAGCCCGGTGATATTCAGGACAACAAAGCAGTGGTTCTTCAAGGTTGAAGACCTGAAAGAGCAGATGAAAAAGGAAAACAGGAAAATCAACTGGGTTCCTGAATGGGCTGGAAGCAGGCAATTCGATTCATGGCTGGATAATCTAAGGGACAATGGCATAACAAGGCAAAGGTATTGGGGAACCCCGATTCCAATTTGGGCATGCGGCAAATGCGACAGCATAGATGTCATAGGCAGCGTTGCTGAGCTTGCGAAACTTGCGGGGAGCGAAGCAATTCCAAAAGACCTGCACAAGCCCTGGATTGATGAAGTCCAGTACAAATGCAAGTGCGGGGGAACCAAGACCAGGATACCGGACATAGCGGATGTATGGGTCGATGCGGGCACAACCTCATGGAATTGCCTCAGGTATCCCGGCAATGTTGATGATTTCAACAGGCTTTTCCCGGCTGATTTCATTCTTGAGGGAAAAGACCAGATTCGGGGCTGGTTCAACCTTTTGCTGGTCGCGTCAATGGTCAGCATGAACAGGCCAAGCTTCAAATCTGTTTACATGCACGGATTTGTCAATGACGCAGCAGGCAGGAAAATGTCCAAAAGCCAGGGAAATGTCATATCGCCATATGAGGTTATTGACAAGTACGGCGCAGATGCCTTCAGGTATTACACAGCAGGCGGCGCAAACCCGGGCTATGACCTGAATTATAATTTTGATGATGTCAAGTTAAAGAGAAGGAACCTTGAAGTCCTGTGGAACCTGCAGAACTTTGTGCTCGATTTGTCAAAGCAGGCAAAGCTTAGGAGGATCGACGAGGTTAAAGGCCGCTTTTCCATTGAGGAAAAGTACATTTTGTCAAAGCTCAATTCAGGGATAAGGGAAACAACGCTTCTTTATGACAAATACCATCTGAATCTTGTGCCTCAGAAAATAGAGGGTGTCTTTCTTGAGCTTTCAAGGGCCTATATACAGCTGGTGAGGGAAAAATCCAGCCTCGGCAGTGAAGCAGAAAAAGAGGCAGTCTTGTCAACGGTAAATCACGTTTTGATGGAATGCATCAAGATGTTTGCCACTGTTGCGCCCTTCATTTCCGAGTCAGTTTACCAGAATATGAAAGATGTGCAGCCGGGTGGGGGGCAAAAAGAAAGCATCCATCTGTTCCAATGGCCTGGCCATGACGATAACATGATTGACACAAAGCTTGAGGAGGAGATGGAGATTGTGCAGGGAATAATACAGGCGACTCTGTCAGCCAGGGAAAAGGCAAGGCTCGGCGTGAGGTGGCCGCTGAAGGAAGTGATAGTGCAGACAGGCAATGAAAGTGTAATCAGCGCCCTGAAAAACCTCAATTCCCTGCTAAAAAGCCAGTGCAACATCAGGAAAGTCGGCTATACAAAATCTTTTGACAAGGTCAAGGTGAAGATGGAGCTGGATGTTGGAAAAATAGGCGCAAGGTATGGAGGGGTTGCCCCAAAAGTTATAGCATCGCTTGCTGTCATGAACCCCGAAATGATATCAAAATTGATTGAAGAGGAAAAAATAATTGAAGCCAAAGTGGATAATGAGCTCTTGCCTGTGCCCAAGGACTGCCTGATTTTCAGGAGGGCAGTTGACCAGCCTTATGTGGAAAGCGAATACAAATCCAGCTATGTTTATCTGAATACAGAGCAGACAAAGGAGCTTGAAGCAGAAGGGTTTGCCAGGGAAATCATGAGAAGGATTCAGCAAATGAGAAAGAATGCAGGACTGCAGAAACAGCACAGCATCAGGCTTTTCATTAAATGCGGCAAGGCTGATCTGGACATCCTGTCAGCATGGAGGGATGCTATTAAGGAAAAGGTTGGCGCGGGAATATTTGAATTTTCCGCAACTGAGGCTGCGCAAGATTACACGAACAAGGAAGTGTATAAGGTAAAGGACAAGGAGTTTGAGATTTCTTTTGACAGGGCTTGAGTGGTTTATGCTTGCATGAAATAGTTTTATAAACCATGCAGCTGTCCTGCGTGATATGGCACTTTACTTGATTGGCCTTGGCTTGTCTGATGAAAAAGACATTTCTGTCAAAGGCCTGGAAGCAGTGAAAAAATGCCGCAAGGTTTACCTGGAGTCATACACTGCAGTGCTCAGCTGCCCTGTTTCAAGGCTTGAAGAGTTTTATGGCAGGAAAATAATAGTTGCCCCCAGGGATATGGTTGAAAAACAGGCAGATGTAACTATCCTTGAGGATGCTGAAAAGGCAGACACGGCCCTGCTTGTTGTCGGCGACCCGCTTGCAGCGACCACACACATGGACATTCTAGAGAGGGCAAAATCAAGAAGCATAAAGACGGAAGTTATCCATAATGCCTCTGTAATGAATGCGATTGCTGCGACAGGCTTGCAGCTGTACAAGTTTGGAAAGACAACCAGCATGCCATTCCCGCAAAAAAGCTTTGAGCCGGAGACAGCTTATGATATTATTATGCAAAACAGGAAAAACGGCAGCCATACACTTGTCCTCCTGGACCTAAGGCCTGAGAAAAATATGTTCATAACGGTAAATGAGGGCATAAAGCAGCTGCTGAAGATTGAGCTTAAAAGGAATGAAAAGGTTTTCACAGAGCAGACCAAAGTTGTTGGCTGTGCAAGGATTGGAAGCAAAGGCCAGCAAATAATTTATGGCAATGCAAAGGATTTGCTTAAAATCGATTTTGGAAAGCCAATGCACTGCCTTGTCGTGCCAGGCGACCTGCATTTTATGGAAGAAGAGATATTAATGAAATTCCAAGTTTAGATTCTCAGCGCTACAATATATTGTTGGCATATTAAAATTTCAACTTCATTTGATGCAGCCTTGCCCGAAAAGTGAGTTTGGGCATCAATTTTGCGAAGCCCATCCCCGGAGAGATTAAGCATTTTTCGGGGTTGCAGAGGAGAAAAATGCAATTCGCGAGGAGCTGAAATGCTGAGCAGATGCCCAAACCGAGCCGAAAGGCGGGTTTTCGGGCAAAGCCATTTGATGCGATAGCTTTTTAAATCTGGAAATCATTGAAATCAGATAAAAAAGCGGAGGGGAAAAATGAAAATCGGCGTTTTGGGCTCAGGCATTGTTGGCCAGACATTGGCCAGCGGTTTTATTAAGCATGGTTATGATGTGATGGTTGGAACAGGCAATCCTGAAAAGCTTAAGGACTGGAAGGAAAAAGAAGGAGGCAATGCGAATATAGGAAGCATAGCAGAATCAGCTTCTTTTGGGGATATCATTGTGCTCGCAGTGAAAGGCAAGGCCGCCAAAGATGTCCTGAAGTCTGCCGAAGCAAAAAATCTCAATGGCAAGGCCATTATAGATGTTACCAACCCGATTGCGGATGCGCCGCCGGAAAACGGTGTGCTTAAATTCTTTACAACCCTTGACAATTCACTGATGGAGCAATTGCAGGCTAATTACCCGAAAGCCAGGTTTGTCAAGGCATTCAACAGCATCGGGAACGCGTTCATGGTTAATCCGGATTTTAATGGGGCAAAGCCATCAATGTTCATCTGTGGCAATGATGAAGCAGCAAAAAAAGAGGTCCATAAAATACTTGACAAATTTGGCTTTGAAGTTGAAGACATGGGCAAGGCTGAAGCAGCGCGTGCAATAGAGCCGCTTTGCATTTTGTGGTGCATACCGGGGTTCCTGAACAACAGTTGGAGCCACGCCTTCAAGCTGCTTAAGAAATAAGTAAGGTTTAGCCGAAAAGCTTCCGGAGCTCGGTAATCTCTTCTTTTATAATGTCAAACCCGCTTTGCCAGAATTTCTCATCCTCAGGATTTATGCCAAATGGCTTAAGCATGCCAGCAGCTGATTTTGAGCCTCCATCTGCGAGCAGGCTTGCGTATTTGTCAATGAAGCTTTTGCCTTGCTTCTTGTACATGCTGTAAAGGGCCAGCACCATCAGATTGCCCCATGCATAGGCATAGCAATAGAATGGAGTGTGGTAGATGTGAGGTATGTATCTCCACTCATTCCTGAAAATGCCAGGCAGTTGCATGCTGCCGAACTGCTCCTTGAGAAGGCTGAGGTAATATGCGTCCAGTTCCTCCTTTCGCAGCCCGTCCCGTATCTTGCCGTGCGCAAATTGCTCGAAAATGACAAAATAAGCCTGGCGCGTGATTGACGCATATTGCTGGTCCAGCAGCTTGATGAGGATGGCCTTCTTTACTTCAGGGTCCTTTGCTTCGTCCAATAGCCTTGATGCCAAAACCATTTCGCCGAAGATTGACGCGGTTTCCGCCATTGGAAGCGAGGTATGGTAATTGGCATAGTTTTGCTTCATAGCAAGCACATCATGGATTCCGTGCCCAAATTCATGCATCATTGTGAAAACATCCCTGAGCTTGTCCGTGTGGTTAAGCATGATGTATGGCAAAATTGTATTGCTCGGCCCCCAGCAAAATGCGCCGCCGCGCTTATTTGGGCAGGGATGTGAATGCACATGGCTTGCCTGGAAAATCCGTGATGCGGCCTGGTAAAATCTCCTGTCGAATTTATTATAGGTGTCCAGGACAATTTTTTTGCTTGCTTCATAGGGAAAGCTGTCTTTTTCCTTTGTCTTGTGTGGTGCATAGAGATGGAATCGTGAAAATTGGTATTTTCCTCCCTGCTTCCTGGCCATTGAGTATTTTAGCTTGAAGTATTCCTGGAAGAGCCCGGAATTTTTCCTGACAACCTTGAGCAATGCATTCACTGCAGGCGCTTCAATGTCATTGGACATATTTCGGATGTCAAGCGCTGATTTGTACCCCCTAATCCTAATGCCCTCATTGTGCCAGTCCAATGCAATCATCCTGTATATTTCAGAGAGGGCGGTTGAGTTCTCATCATATTTGGCAAGCACTGTCCTGTAAGCTGACTCCCGCAGTTTTGGCACACTGGAAGTGTAATGGCTCACGACCTCCTCCTGGCTCAGCCCTTTTTTTCCATTGAAATCATATTTGTAGCTGCTTGTGAGAATGTCATATATGTCTGAAAAAGCCGACGAGCCCGTGGCGGATTTCAAGGCGATTGCCTCTTCAACTTCTGCTGATTTTGTAAATGGCGCAGTCTTTCGTGTGAGCTCCAAAGCATGCCTGTAGTCCCTGAGAATTGGGCTCTGCAAAATCCTTTTGGCAGTTTTTTTGTCAAGCCCCTTGATCCATAAGTTGAAGAAGCGCATTTTATTGCTGATGTCTGTCCCGAGCTGGCCAATGGAAGACAGCTTTGCCAGGGAATCCGAGTCTGAGGTGTTGGTGGCAAATTTCAGGCTGTAGAATGCATTCATTCGCGAGAACAAGAGGTCAATTTCCTCCTCTTTTTTTATGACTTCCAGGACAAGGCCTGGCCTGGTGGAATTGCTGAGCCTTGGCTTGTATTTTTCATATCCTGCAACAAGCTTCCTGATCTTGCCCAGCGATGCCTTGAAGTTTTTGTCATCAAAGAGGTCGCCTAAGGCCCAGACTGCATGCCTTTCTTTCATGCACAATCGTGAAAAGCACAGGTAATTAAATCTTTTGAATGTTGACAGGCCCGGACTGGCTGACCGACCACAATAAGTAAAATTGAAATAGGATTGTCAATATCTTTTATCCATGATAACCGAAAAACAGGCAATCGCGCTTCTTGAAAAGTATGCCCCTGATGAAAAAACTTTCAAAATAGTCTATGGCCACTGCCAAAAGGTCAGGGAGATTGCAGAGAGGGTTGCGAGGCAAATCAAGGGTGTTGACATAGAGCTTGTGAAGATGGGCGCATTGCTTCACGATATTGGGAGGTTTGTATACCCTCCGCCAGGCAGGGATAATGGGGTCAGGCACGGCCTTGCCGGGGCAGACATCCTGAGAAATGAGGGAGTGGATGAGGAAGTTGCGCTGATTTGCGAGCGCCACGTTGGAATCGGGCTGACGGCATCGGATATTGAAGTGCAAAAACTGCCCCTGCCAAAAAAGGACTATGTGCCTCTAAGCCCTGAGGAGAAGATAGTGGCTTATGCTGACAACCTTGCAATTGGCAATGTTGAAGGCACAGAAAAGATGGTTGAACAGAGGTTTTCCATGGAAATTGGCCCTGAATATGGCGAACGGGTCAGGAAATTCCATGAAATGGTTCACAAAATGATGGCAAGATAGCCATATAAAGAATTAAAAATAACGAAAATCGCACTATTCCCCTGCCTAAAGGCAGGGATATTTTATCGTGTGATTTTCGGAATTGGAAATTTCGACATGAATGTCGTGGTATTAAACCCCCGGAAGTTTCTGTCGAAATTTCCAATAAAATATTTATATAGCACATTGAATACCCATTGTGGATGATTAACCTGGAGAAGCTCAGGGCCGAGCAGGACAAGCTGGCCAAGAAAGTCATTACGCACGACACTTTTGAGAATGAGGACATTAAAACCATTGGCGGCATTGACCAGACTTACACCAGCAATAACCGCATAATTTCTGCAGCTGTTGTGATTGACAGGAAATCCCTTAAGGAGATTGAGGCCAAGTATTCAGTGATGGAAGTCAATTTCCCTTACATACCCGGGTTTTTGAGCTATAGGGAATTGCCTGCAATGGTTGAGGCCTACAGGATGCTGGAGCAAAGGCCCGACATGATTATCATAGATGGCAATGGCATCCTGCACCCAAGGCGCCTGGGCCTGGCAAGCCACCTCGGCATACTTCTTGATGCTGTCACAATAGGAGTGGCCAAAAACCTCCTGAGCGGCGAGGTTGATGGCGAAAGGGTGATAATAGACAAGGAGGTTAGAGGCTACAGGCTGGTCACCAAGGAACATGCCAATCCAATATTCATATCGCCCGGCCATAAGATAGGCCTGGCAAGCGCCATAGACCTGGCCAAGAAACTGATTATCCCCCCTCACAAGCTTCCCGAACCGGTTCATCTTGCGCACAAGCTTGCAAACAGGGTCAAGAAGGAGCTCAAAGACGCCGAGGATGCTGTCAAGGGCGTTGCACCCAGCCCGGCCTGAAAGGGCAGAATTGACAGGGAGTGCATGGAATAATTTTTATAATCCGGAAACAAGGGCTCCGTCATGGATCTCAGAAAACTTAGCGAGAGGCAAAAAGTCGAGATTGGCATTATCCTCATCATTCTTAATTTTGCCATCGGTTTTGTCAGCAAGATCCCATTCCTGCAGCTTGTCAGGGACCCTAATTCCTTCCACATTCACCCTTTGTATTACATCTCTGCTGTTGTTGCCTATATTTTCAGCTGGTTTCTTGGCATAATTGGAGTCTTGCTGCTGGGCAAGGAAACCTACCAGGCACTGCGCAGGAAAATGCAGAAGAAGGTTGGGCAGACCATACACCACCATGTTGGAAGGCATGTGGAAAAGCATGTGAAGCCGCATGTGGACAAATTTGTGCAGGATGTTGAAAGGATGCGGAGAAAAAGGCAGGCTGAAAAGAGGATGAAGGCACGGCTGAAAAAGCAGAATGAGCTATAGGAAATAACCTTAATTTTCGTATGTTTTGAAATGAGTGCAAGGTTATTTCCTAATAAGCAAATCACTTATTCGTTAGGAACAAAGTTCCGATTATTTCTGCCTTGCCTAGAAGTTCCTTGCTGCTGTCATAGGTTATCTGCTTAATTGCCGCCGGATACGCAAGCCATTTGAATGCAGTGTGCTCCGAAGACAGGATTATCCTGTCCTGCGCTGTTTCCGCTGCATAAAAAACAACGCTCTTGGTTATGAATTTGCCAGCCCTCTTGAAATGGTAGGTTATTTTCTCCTTGAATCCCTCCAGTATCCTGAGGTCAGTGATGCCTGTTTCCTCCTTTGCCTCTCTCCTTGCAGCCTGCTCTTCGTTTTCGCCCGGCTCTATATGTCCTTTTGCATAATCCCAGTGGCCTACAGAGTGGTGCAGGAGCAGGTACAGCCTGTGATTCCCTTCATTCCGGAATATCACAAAACCGGCTGATGATTCTGACAATGTGGCATCTGTTGCGACCATTTTGCATTGGCTTCATTCTGCTTATAAAAACCTTTTTATAGCTCAATCAAATCTGTATCCTCGATAAATAATGATTCCGGACAGGGACATAAAGAAAATTTTCAAGGAAAAGGCGAGCAGGGAGCCAGATAAATATTATGCCACAGGTGTATTGGCAGCAGAGGGGTTCAAAAGGGCAAGGTGCGGCAATTGCAGCAGGTTTTTCTGGTCGACAACCGAAAGCAAGGTCTGCGGCGATCCTGCGTGCTCGGGAGGCTTTCGCTTCTTTGACAGCCCGCCTGCAAAGAAAAGGCTGACATACATTGAAATTTGGCAGGAATTTGCCAGGCATTTCAGGAAATTGGGCTACACTCCGATTGAGCGCTATCCTGTTGTGGCCAGATGGAGGGAGGATACTGATTTTGTGCAGGCAAGCATCTATGACTTCCAGCCTTATGTCGTTTCAGGTGAAGTTGAGCCGCCCGCAAACCCATTGGTTGTCCCGCAGTTCTGCCTGAGATTTAACGACATTGACAATGTGGGAATAACCGGGTCGCATAACACCGGGTTCGTGATGATAGGCCAGCATGCTTTTGTGCCACCCAAGGATTATGACCAGCCAAAATATTTCAGGGACATACAAAGCTGGCTCAAGGAGGGGATAGGGCTGCCGAACCATGAAATTACTTTTCATGAGGATGCATGGGCAGGCGGCGGCAATTTCGGGCCTTGCATGGAATTTTTCAGCCGTGGCCTTGAGCTTGGCAACCAGGTTTACATGTCCTATGAGCAAACGCCAGGCCCAGTAGGATACAAGGAACTGAGCCTGAAAGTGCTTGATATGGGCATGGGGCAGGAAAGGAATGCATGGTTTACCCAGGCTAAGAGCACAAGCTATGAAACAACATTCCCGACTGTGTGCGAATTCCTGTACAAGAGAACAGGCATCACGCCAAACCGTGACATTCTCAGAAAATTCCTGCCTTACTCATCCTACCTCAATATAGACGAAGTGGAGAGCATTGACAAGACCTGGCAATTTGTGGCTGGAAAAGTCGGCACTGATGTACAGGCATTGAAAAATGAAGTTCTTCCGCTGGCAGCCATTTATTCCATTGCGGACCACAGCAGAAGCTTGCTGTTTGCATTGAACGACGGCGCACTGCCAAGCAATGTTGGCGGCGGATACAATCTGCGCGTGATTCTCAGGAGGGCGCTGTCATTCATTGACCAGTACAATTGGGATATTGACCTCCCCGAATTGTGCAAAATGCATGCTGCATACCTGAAGCCGATATTTCCGGAAGTTTCCAAGAACCTGAATGAAGTTACGCAGATACTTGAAGTTGAAAGGAAAAAATATATTGCCACCAGGGAAAAGACCGGCCAGATAGTTTCCAGCCTGCTTAAGCATGGCGAAATCAGCAATGAAAAGCTTGTGCAATTGTATGACAGCCAGGGGATTTCGCCGGAAACAATAAGGATTGCTGCAAAAAAGCTTGGAAAAAAAGTGGAAGTGCCTGAAGATTTCTACAAAAAGGTTGGAGAGCTGCACGAAAAGAGCATGCAGGCTACTGCGACATACAAGGAAGAGAAGCTTCCACTGGATGATGCGCCAGACACCCGGGCATTGTATTTTGATGATTACAAGCTCTTGAATTTCCAGGGAAAGGTTGTCAAGGTCATTGGGAAGCATGTCATTCTCGACCAGACCGCATTTTATCCGACTTCTGGCGGCCAGATACATGACCTTGGGAAAATTGATGGTCATGAAGTGACAGAAGTGTTCAAGCAGGGCAGCATAATTGTGCACCAGATGGAAAATGAGCATCACGGGCTGGAAGAGGGGATGATTGTCCATGGGTCAATAGATAGGGAAAGGAGGATGCAGCTTGCTCACCACCACACTTCAACCCATATAGTCAATGCCGCGGCGCGCAGGGTGCTTGGAAACCACATCAACCAGGCAAGCGCAAAGAAAACCTTGGAAAAGGCAACACTTGACATAACGCATTACGAAAGCATAGATGATGCAACATTGAAAAAAATAGAGGACGAGGCTAACAGGATTGTCATGGCAGATATAAAAGTTGACAAAAGCTTTATGCCAAGGAATGAGGCGGAAAAAAAATACGGCGTGAACATTTACCAGGGAGGTGTAGTGCCGGGCAAGAGCCTGAGAATCGTGAATATTGAAGGGGTTGATGTTGAAGCATGCGGCGGAACCCACCTTGACCATACAAATGAAGTTGGCGAGATAAAAATCCTTAAGTCGACAAAAATTCAGGACGGAATAGTGCGCCTTACATTTACAGCAGGCAAGGCTGCCCAGCATGCAAAGGGCAGATCAGGTGATACGATTGAAGAGGCTGCCAAGCTGCTTGGATGCAATGAAAATCAGGTGCCTGGGAGAGCAGAGGAACTCTTCTCCAAGTGGAAGGAAATTGTCAAAAAGGGAAAGCAGGTTGGATTTGACCTGACTTCAACTGAGGAATTCGGGGGAGATGTTTTGGCAAGGGCAGCTGAAATCCTCAGGACACAGCCGGAGCATGTTCCAAAAACAATCAGGAGATTCCTTGATGAGATTGAGGCAAAGAAGAAATAATGTCATGGAAAAATGTCCATGAGAAAAATGCCGTGCAAAATGTGCAAGGGATTATATGATTCCTAATTTCTTCCCTGCTGTTGCCATCTTTTCTATGAATGCATCGAGCTCTTCCCTTGAATGAGCAGCGCTGATTTGCACCCTTATCTCATCCCTGCCTTTCGGGACAACTGGAAAATTTATGTTTGTCACAAGGATGCCGGCCTCGAATAATGCCTTGGTCAGCGCCTTTGTTTTGGCTGTGTCGCCAATCAGCAAAGGCTGTATTGGGTGTGAAGAGTCACAGGCAAATTTGAAGCCGAGCTTGGTTGCCTTTTCCTTAAAATAAGAGATGTTTGAGTTAAGGTTATGCAAAAGCCTGTGGCCCTCTGCGCTGTCAACAAGATTGACAGAAGCCAATGAAGCGCCTGCCGTGCCAGGTGAAAACGGGTTTGAGTAGATGTAAGTTGCGGATGACTCCCGCAGATAGTCAACCATTGTCTTGTCGCCGACAACATAGCCGCCGTCAGCCCCAAATCCCTTGCCAAGCGTCCCGACCAGTAAGTCGCATTTCCCGTTTGACGCCTCTTCGCACCCTCTTCCTGTTTTTCCAAATCCTGCAACTCCATGGCTGTCATCAACAACCGTGATGATTCCTTCCTCATAATCATTATCGTGCTTGTCGCAGATTTCCTGCATTTTTCCAATGTCCTGGTGCTCGCCCAGCATGCTGAAAATACCGTCGGTCACAATGAGGACGCGCTTGAACTTGCCCTTATTTTCTGAGAGCACTTTGTCCAAATCTTCCAGGTCCATATGCCTGAATATCATCTTATGGTCTTTGTCAAGCCCGGCCACCCTTATTCCATCAATTATGCTCCTGTGGTTCAGCTCGTCAGAGATTACAAGCGTGTCCGGGTGCACAACAGAATCACGGCTCTGCCCCTTTATGATGCAGTGCAGCACTGCCATGTTCGCTGCAAATGCAGATGAGAATATCATGCCTTCTTCCCTTCCATGGAATTTTGCCAGCGCCTTCTCAAGGTCGCGGTGGATTTGCATTGTCCCTGAAATAAACCTTACTGCACCCGGGCCCGCGCCGTATGTTTTCGAGGCCTCTTCCTCTGCACGCTTGATCTTTGCATTATGCCGCAGGCCAAGGTAATCATTGGAATTGAATATAAGGTATTCTTTCCCATTTATTACTGCCCTGCCGTTCCTGAAGCCGCTGATTATTTTCTCGTGCCTTTTGTCTGTCTGCACTTCATCAATCCTGGCAATTTCCACCCTTAACAGTTCGTAAAATTTTTCCTTGCCCATCATGTCACTTCCTTAATTTCGCTTTGAGATGCTTAAGCATCACTTCAGTCATTTTTGGGAGGGTGAATTCATGCTTCCATCCCCAATCCTTCCTTGCCTCAGAATCATCGATGATTCTCGGCCATGAATCAGCAATTTTCTGCCTGCTGTCCGGCGCATAATCTGCCCTGAATCCCGGAATGTGCTTTCTGATGTCTTCTTCCTGCTCCTTGGCTGAAAAGCTTATTGCCGCAAGGTTGTAGCTTGTCCTGACCTTTATTTTTTCAGCCGGCGCGTCCATCAGCATCAATGTTGCCCTGATTGCATCGTCCATATACATCATGGGAAGCACTGTATCTTCCCTCACAAAGCAGGTGTAGTGGCCTTTTAACAGGGCATCATAATAGAATGCGACTGCATAGTCAGTTGTCCCTCCGCCCGGCTCTGCCTTCCAGCTGATGATACCAGGATATCTCAGGCTTCTGACATCAAGATTGAATTTGAGGTGATAATATTGGCAGAGGAGTTCCCCTGCATATTTGGCAACGCCATAAATTGTGGTCGGCTCGGCGACAGTTCTTTGCGGCGTGTTGTCTTTCGGCGTTGTCGGGCCAAAAATCGCAATTGAGCTCGGCCAGAACAGCTTAAGTTTATTCTCAACACATATGTCAAGGATTGTCTTGAGGCCATTCATGTTTATGTCCCAGGCCAATTGTGGGTTTTTTTCGCCGACTGCAGAGATCATGCCAGCAAGATGATAGATTTGAGTTATTTTATGCTTGGCAATCAATGACTGGATTTCCTCTTTTTTTCTAACATCGCCATGCTCGACAATCCCATGAAAATCTTCAGGGACGTTCTTGTGGGCAAGGCAAATGACATTGTCCCTGCCATGCTTTTTCTGCAGTTCCGGAATCAAGTCAGAACCAATCTGGCCAAATGCGCCTGTCACGAGTATTTTATCCATATTGCTTCGCCTGAAAAGAATAAGTTGCCATTTAAGAAGATTGTGATTTTGAGATTGTGAGCAGTAGGCAGAACCCCTGCCCTAAATTCCAGTTGCCACCACCAAAGCTAAAAAACACCAAAAAGTATTTAAATATTAGGATATTCTAATATGATATTATGAATGAGATATACAAGATTCATGCGGAGATGTGCAAGGTATTCTCAAACCCCACAAGATTGGAAATATTGAATCTTTTGAGCGACAAGGAAATGTCAGTGACAGAGCTCATTAAGAAAACAAAATTGAGCCAGGCTAATATTTCCCAGCATTTATCCATTATGAAATCAAAAGGGATTGCCATTTCGGACAGAAAAGGAAAAAACATCTATTACAGGCTTACGAATCCAAAAATCATCAAAGCTTTTGATATAATCAGGGAAGTGTTAAGGGAAAGATTGAGAAGCAGGATGCTGTAAGGCAAACCCATGAAAAGGGATGCGGTGGTGTAATGCTTATGGAAGAAAACAAAAATGCTTGGGCCTGGGCGCTTGCAGCTGTAGCATTGCTCTTCGTGTTCGGCAGTTTTTGGATGGGAGGCTACGGCATGATGGGCTTTGGAATGGGATTCGGATTCCCCTTTATGTTGATTTTCTGGGGAGTGTCAATTTGGCTTGTTGTTGCCCTTATCAACGGAGGTCAGCCAAGCAAGAAAGAGGAAGACCCATCAATCATACTTAAAAAAAGATATGCTTCCGGAGAAATATCAAAAAAGCAATATGTGGAAATGAAAAAGGAACTGAAGTGAGGCATGACAATGAAAACTGATGATTTCGCATACATTGTTGAAACAAAAAAAAGTTTTGATGATGCCGTTGTTTCCGTTTTAAAGGCTGTTGAGCAAAAAGGCTGGGCATTATTTCAGGTTTATGATGTCAAGGAAAGGCTGGCTGCTAAGGGGTTTAGCCAAAAGCCGCTAAAAATAATCGAAATCTGCTCAGGCAAATATGCAAATCAGTTCCTAAACAAAAATAGGTTAATCTCCCTGTGCATGCCATGCAAAATCAATGTTCTGGAGGAAAATGAAAAAGTAAAGATAGCCGGGATGAAACCGACCATGATTTCTCAATTCTTTTCAGAAGTAGACAGGAAGGAAGCCGAGCAAGTTGAAAAGGATGTGATTGAGATGGTTGATAACGCGAGGTAAAACCATGAAAATAGGCATAATTTTAAACACAAATGATGCAGAAACCAGCTGGAATTGCTTTCGGTTTGGAAATGAGGCTATTGGCAAAAATCATTCAGTGAGGGTATTTCTCCTTGGGAAGGGGGTTGAGGTTGAAAGTGTAAAAGATGCAAAATTTCCTCTGCTTGATGGCTCAATTAGGAAATTCGTAAAAAATAGCGGCGTTATTCTTGCTTGTGGGACTTGCTTGAAGATAAGGGGAAAAGAAGAAAGCAGTATATGCCCCATTTCCGCAATGGAAGATTTGTTAAAGTTAGTTGAAGAGTCTGATAAGATTGTGACATTTGGTTAGAGATGCGGCAACTCTGCCTTCATTAAAAAAAATGTTGGTTTTCGAATTGGATTTAACATCAGGCTTAACCGAAGTTTTGACCTCTCGAAAGATCCCAAGGTATTTCTCAGGCAAACTCCTTCAGCTTCCTCTGCACGCTGATTTTCCTCAGCAGTTTGCTCTCTTTCAGCATTTGTTTGATATCGCAGCCGAATTTGTTCTTTATGAATTGCTGCGCATAATCCACCATCAGCTGCCTGCTTGAAAATTCAATTGGCTTGCTTTCCATGGCCTTTCTTGAGGCCTCCCTTACCACCCAGACGCCAAGCGGAACTGCATACTCACCTGTTATGAACCTTAAACAGAGTATGCTTGCCTGTTTCCTGATTCCGGCAAGCTTTTCCAGGATTGCGAGCCGTGCCGCGTAATATCCCCCCACTGTGTTGCTGGCATAGTCCTTCCTGCCGGCATAAAACTCATGGTCTGTTGCGTAATTTAATTTTCCTCCAGGCCTTGGCACAGCAGCTTCAAACAGTTCGTAGCTCCACACTTCAGGGAAGAGCATGACAAGGTAGTAGTTCCCAAGATAGCCGCCAAAATATGCAAGGTACCCGGCCTGCTGATAATCCTTTACTTTCCTGGCCAGCTGCCTGCCAATGCTGTCATCTGCTGCTGTAATGCTCCATCTTGTGGGGACGAGCTTTCTGTCTGCCTTTACACCAAGATTGCCAATTGACAACAGCCTTGTTATAACTGATTCGTCATACCCGTGCCCGTATAGATAATTGATTGCAGAATTTGCCTTGAAATCCGTGTCAGAAACGACATAGTCGACTTTCCTGTCAACTGAGATGTTTGAAGTCAGCTTTGCATTCTCAACCTGTGCTTTCGGCCCGGATGGCGCTGAAAAATCGTGGAATGACATCCTGAAGCTCGGCTGCTTGTCCAGCTTTATTTCAACCTCGGCTGGTTTTGACGCCATTGCGACTTCCTTGCTTATGTCAAGAAACTTGCTCTTGCCTTTGATATTTACCGAGAATCTTGAGTTAATTAGCTCGCTCCTGATGTTTATCATTTGGGGGATAGAAAAGTTGTGCTGGCCCCAGTACCTCGGCGCGTCGAGCTTCCATGCTTCCTCGCTTATTTCCGGCGGCGCCATGATGCCAACATTGAGGTTGGGGTAGCCGAACCTTCCCACAAACACCGTCGGTGCAGACCCAAAGAGTTCCTGCTTTGTCAGTTTTGTTTTTACCTGCTTCATGGCAAGGCTGTGCTCGCAAATAGGGCAAAAGCCAAGCGCTTCGTATTGTTTATGCTTACAGGATAAAGCCATGAAGAGCTATACAGCTATAACATTAAAAAGATTTGCGAAGATAAAGCTTTTTAAATGGCTGCTATTGCCATACTCCCTTGTTTTACATGTGTAATCATGTTATATGTCAGACGGGTGAATGATAAATGGAACATTTGGAAAACGAGCATGCAATTTTGAAGCAGTCATCAATCCATAATATGGGCGTATTTGCCAAGGCTGAAATAACTCCGGGAACAAAGGTCATAGAATATATAGGTGAAAAGATAAGCAAAGAAGAGGGCACAAGGCGCTCCGATGCCACTGAAGCGCTGGCCAAGACCAGGCATGATATTGGGAGCACATACATATTTGAGCTTAACGATGAGTGGGATATCGACGGGGATGTGCCCGGCAACCTGGCCAAGTACATAAACCACTCCTGCGAGCCCAATTGCAACATAATGTTCGATGACAACAAGATATACATTGTTGCCAACAAGGAAATAAAAGCCGGCGAGGAGCTTACTTATAATTATGGGTTTGATGAGGAAGACTACCAGGACCATCCCTGCCGCTGCAATTCACCCAATTGCGTTGGCTATATTCTTGGGCAGGAGCACTGGCATATCCTGAAGAATGAAAAAGGATTGAAGCATGAAGCTCGGGAATCTGGCATTATGGTTGAAATAAGAAACTAATAGCCTTTCATTTTTCTCCAGGAAACCTTTAAAAGCCCCGGGCGATGCTATGTTACACAATGGTGCAAAAAGACAATATCGAAAAAGCCAAGAAAAGCATATTCAAGGTCAGCGAAGAGCCTCAAGGCCTGAAAGTCAAGGGCTATGATTTTGAAAATGAGTTTGACTTGGAAAAATTCCTAAAACAATACGGCTCAACAGGATTCCAGGCAACGCACTTCCACAAGGGGTTTGAGATCCTGAAAAAGATGTTTATTGAAAAGAAAAAAACCGGGAAAGACATGACAATTTTTCTGGGCTACACCTCAAATATGGTCAGCAGCGGAGTGAGGGAAGCAATAAAGTTTCTTGTGAAACATAACATGGTTGACTGCATTGTGACAACTGCAGGTGGCGTTGAAGAGGACATAATTAAATGCATAAAGCCGTTTATCCTCGGTGATTTCAGGGCAAAGGGCGCAATGCTCAGGCAAAAAGGAATAAACAGGATTGGGAACATCTTTGTGCCAAATGACCGATACTGTGATTTCGAGGATTTCATGGTCCCGATCTTGAAAGAGCTTTATGAAAGCCAGGAGAAGGAAGGCAAAATCACAAGGCCGAGCGAGCTCATAAGAATATTGGGGGAGAAAATAAACAATGAGGACAGCATTTATTACTGGGCTGCAAAAAATAAAATCCCGGTTTTCTGCCCGGCCCTGACTGATGGAAGCATTGGCGACATGATTTTCTTCTTCAAGTACAAGCACCCTGAATTCAGGGTTGACATGGCAGATGACAATTTCCAGCTCAATGAATTGGCAATTGAGGCAAAGAAGACAGGCGTCCTTGTGCTCGGTGCAGGAGTGGTCAAGCACCAAATCCTGAATGCCAACATGATGAGAGAAGGGACAGCTTACGCGGTCTATATTAACACAGCGCCTGAATATGACGGCTCGGATTCAGGGGCTGAGCCAGAAGAGGCTATTTCCTGGGGCAAGATAAGCCAGGATGCCGGCCATGTCAAGGTCGTCGGTGACGCGACAATATTGTTCCCGCTGATGGTTGCAGGGCTTCAAAAAATTATAGAGTCCGGATAGAGATGCTCATTGGCCCCTCTAGCTTTCTTTCAGAATTTCTGCGATGCTTTTTAGGCTTTCCGCATCCGAAACTGAATAGAATGAATGATCATTTCCTGAAGAGGGCTTAAACCTGGCCAAAGACTTTCCGGGACCCAGTTCAATAAATCTTCCGGATAGCCGCCTCATTATGCTTCCCCACAGTACAGGATTATAAAGCTGCTCAGCCAGTTTCTTCCTGATTCCATCTGCAGTGTGGTGCTCTCCAGTAACATTTGAGTAGACTGGAATCTCGGGATGCCTAAAGGTGAATGAATTCAGGTAATCTTCAAACTCCTCTGAGATATCCTTATAATGGTGTGTATGGAATGGGCCTGATATTTTAAGCGGGATCTTCTTTTTCCCAGGCAGAGAGTCCAGATGCTTTTTCACCATGTCAGGATGCCCGCCCACGACAAACATATCCGGGGCATTGTAGAGGGATATTTCTAATTCACCCCCTGCGGCATTTTGGCAAAAATCGGATAATTCGCCCAAGTCTGCATTTATTACTGCTACGAGAGAGGGCTCATCAAATGATTTCCTGCTCATGAGTTCACCACGTTTTTTTACAATGGAGACTCCATCTTCAAAAGAAAAAACATTAGCGGCATACAATGCTGCATATTCGCCAATTGAATGCCCTGCAAAATCCGAAAAAGGGTTTCGAGTTAGAAGGTTCGACAATAAGGTGTGGATAATCGAGGAATGGACAAATGTGATTAACTGCGTGTTTTGTGTCTTTTTTTGCTCATCTGAAGGACCTTCGAAAGATAGCTTCGGGACGTCCACCCCTGAAACATCAATTGCTTTTTGATACATATCTCTGGCTATTGGGAAGTTTGAGCAAAGGTCAAGCCCCATTCCGACATATTGATTGCCCTGGCCAGGGAAAAGCCCATGGTTCATTTATGCGTGAAGAGATGAAATGCTTATAAAGGTGATTAGGATTTCATTAAATTCTTCCCAGATGCCTTTGCGTAAAAGAGAGGGTTAAACTTACTCAAAAAATCTGTTTTCCTTTTTCAGGTGCTCTTCAAGTTTTGACACTTCATCGCTTGCCACCGCAATGGGCTCTCCAAACCGCATGCTGACCCTGGAATCAGGCCTGTATTTGTTCTCATAGGTTATTTCAAGCGGGACAAGAGGTATCTTTCTGCCGGTCCGCGCCTCATGCACTTTCTGCGCTTCCAGGATTTTTTGCAGGTTTCTTCGGCTCATAGGCGCTGCCATTTGGTAAGTTCGCGTGGCCTGTGGATGGATGACAACAGCTTCATCCTCATCAATCAGGTAAGGCACAGTTTCGGAAAAAAATCTTTCCCGTTGTCTGGCTGCATTTCGTAAAAGGTGATTGCGCAATTCCGGGTCATCCCCTGCTTTCCTGTTGACTTCCTTCATCCGGTCCTGGGAAATTCCGCCAAGGAATTCGTAAAACTTGGGCAGGCTGCCTTTCATAAGATAAAATCCCAGCCGGCTGTCTGCTTCAAGAAGTGCCACAGATTCAAAGGGGATATCTAAATTGCTTTGATGGTTTGGCAATAGGATGAATCCCTGGCCATGAAGGTCTTTAATGATTCCCTTGCCCTCAATGCTAAGGTCGTAATATGTCCTAAGGGCTCCCCGGCATGAAGCCGCCACCGCATAGCATAATGCGTCTTTTCTTTTCAGCGTGATATGATCTTGCATAGGCATAGGCGAGCAGATTTAAGCCTGATATTTAAATCTTGGTAAATTAACTACTGAAAAATAGTTAAAAGGCAAAAGTATTTAAATGAACTGAATTTCAAAACAGCCATGGCAGAGGCACAGCAGGCCCGCAAGACGGAATATGCGTCCAATCCAGAGGAATTAAGGCCGTATATTGTTAAAGTGGGGAAAGCCATCCATGACAAAGAAAGCAGGGATGTAATCGACACATTGTTTCATGAATTTCTGATTCAGTTTTGGTCTCCGGAATATCAGCGGTTCCATAATGCCTTGGGCAATGTTGCGGATTTCAGGCATTCTTCCCTTAATCCAGATAAGGCTCAGTCAGATGGCTATAATGTGCAACGGATAGTTCACTATAATGGCATGCTAAATGATATGCTCTTGGCCTATCAACGCAGTACGCTTCATAAGTCGGATTATCAGGACATTCTCAGGTTTGCAGCTGAACTTGATTTGGTTTCAGAGGTTGCGAAAGATATGGACAGAGCCACGCTGACAGATAGGTTAAAAGGGGAAGGATAAACAGAGAGATGAATATTGTGACAGACAATACGCCTCCTCCGGTAAACGAGTATTCTGAGGGAAAAATTCGCTCATACGCGAAATTGCAGCCTCTTGCAGCCAGGTTTAGGGATTATGCTGCAGCAGGGAATGTGAAAGAAGCAACAATTGCAATGAAGGATATCTATGCCACTTTGATTTTGTCAAGAACTGCCTGCTAAAGCAGGCAGCGTGTTTGGATACTGCCTAAAAAGTGAGCAGTTCTTGATCATGCTCAGAAATCGATATTCTTTCACCGAGCTAAAGCTCGGAGCGTGCGAAGTCGATTTCTGACATGTCAAAACAGCTTGCAAAAGAGAAAAACAAAATTCAGTTCGTATCCGCATTCCTTCCAAGCCAAGATGACAAGGATCAAGTAGCAACTGCCCTGGCAAAATATATTGTTGCAGAACATATGCTTATGGCATATTCACGGGACTCTACTTTTCAGACACCAAGGGGTGGAGTATTGAAAACAGTGGCAAGTGAATATTTTGAGGGGCTATCTGCACTTGTGGCAGCAGGCCAACGCATAGATGAAATGGCTCAAGCTGGAGGCCTGAGCTTCGAATAATATAATCCAGGAAATACATACTAAATATGTAATCGTATGTAAATTAATTAAATTTAATATACATTTTTCTATATTAATATAAGAAAATAGAAACTTTTATATATTACTTTATATGTAGATATGCACAGATAGCTACTAATAGCCAAATGAAGGAACGGATTACCCTGACAATAGACAAGGAACTTCTAGCTTGGGTAGATGAAAAAGTGGCCCAGAAAATATTCTCGAACAGGAGCCATGCCCTTGAATACCTGATGAGGCAAAAGTCAGGTAGGCTATAGCTACGGCAAAATGAAAGAACGGATAACGGTCACACTGGAAAAGGACCTTTTGGCCTGGCTCGACCAGGGGGTAAATGACCATATTTTTGCAAATCGCAGCCACGGCTTTGAGTTTCTGATTGCTGAAAAAATAAGGGAAGAGAAAATGGGCAAGATTGTGAAGAATGACTGGTGAAACAGATGATTGCGGATATTGACAAAAAGCTGGACTTCAGGAAAAAAGACAGGAGAAAGATAGAGCCAAGGATCTACCTGCCAGCTGTGCTGATAATGCTATTCATAATCATTGGATTTGGAGTCCAGAAATACATTGCCTACGTTGCCTATCATGCTGCGGGCGCTGGTGAAGTGACCGAGATAATCCTGACAGTTTTCAACCAGACAATAATATGGTCGGGGTTTTATGGCATTGCCCTGAGAGAGCCTGCATTCAATGCGACCGTCTCTGAGACAGTGGATCCCGGGACAATAACCCAGAAGATTCTGCTGTTCCAGTGCATGCAGACAGGGATACCAAATGAGATTTACATGGCAACAAAGCCGCAAAGCCAGCTGAATTTTTCCTCTATTGTTAGTGCAGAGCCATATGAGATTGATGATTGGATTGGATATGACTCTGTCTATCCCGACTCGGCCAATAATACATTTACAGACCCGACAATGAACCTTAGCATTGGCTCGAACATCACCCTGACAAATGTCTGGAGCACCCGCACCTACCAGTTCACGGGATTGTATGACCCGCCCAATCAGATTTTTAACCTCGGCATTCTCAAGGATGCCGATGGAAATTTCATCTTTGTCACGCATAAGAAAGACAGCTATACTGGTTCATACACTCCTGATGCAGCCCAAGTTAATTATCAGCTAATGATTCCTGTCAACCATTCTGACCAGACATGGTATTTCTTTACTGACCCCTATGACACTTGCCCGGCAGGAAATCTCAGCAGCCTTCAGCCAGGCACTGTCGCTGGCTATATTTTTGACAATCAGACAGGGCAGCCAATGTACAATGTGACAGTCAGTCTGGCAGGAGTTGTCGCATACACTAATGAAAGCGGCTATTATTCCATGACAGTCCTGGAAGGAATTTCAAATTTAGTTGGCATTCAAGAGTACTACAACAATTACGTGGCTGAGGTCAATGTGACAGCAGGAGAAACCCTTGTTCATAATTTCTCAATGCTGCGAACCCAGGAATTGGTGCTGAATGGCACACTGAATGGCTATGCTAAGGACAACAGCACAGGCCTTCCGATTTACAATGCAAGCATCAGCCTTGCGGGGACAACAGTATACACATCCCTTTTAGGCTATTACAATGTCAGCCTGCTTTCTGGAAAGCATAATCTGGTTTCAGTTAAGTCAGGTTACAGCAATTTTGTGGACAATGTGACAATTGTTGTGGAGGAGGAGACAGTTTTCAATTTTACCATGATTCCAATCCAGGCAGGGAGTGGTGAAAGCGTCGGGGCCGTGCAGGGTTATGTAACGGACAACTCCACAAGCCTTGCAGTGCCAAATGCAACTGTTGCCATAACCGGATCTACGACCTTATCGGACAATTCGGGCTATTACATCCTGAACTCCACTTCCGGCGACCAGTTCATTGTTTCCTTTAAGTCAGGCTACAACAGCTATGCTGCTAATGTGACAATTGTCGGGGCCACAACTATTGAGCATAACATTACCCTTAATCCAATATTGCCTGAGGGGGGAATTCCTGTCACAGAAGCCTATGTTTATGGTACAGTCAGGGATAATGTCACAGGGATTGTGCTGGGAGGGGCTGTGGTAAGCATAGGCGGTGCGCAGTACACAACTAATGAAACAGGGAATTATACAATTTCTGTGCCTAACGGCACGCACAATATCGTTGCAGTAAGAACAGGATATAATCCGTACTCGGCAGAAGTTGAAGTTTCGCCGCCAAATGACACGCTGCATGATATTGGCATGAGCCCCGCGCAGGTTGTACAGGCAGGTGGTGGTGGCTCTGGAAGCGGGGTCGGGCCTGGTGAAGACATTGGCCCAGGTATCGGGACAAGCTTCCTCACTGCAATTGAAAAGCCTGGCGAAGTGATAGAATACCTCCTAACTCTGGGAAAAATAAAGCGCAAGCTGAGGCAGGGCACTTTCATAAAGGAGTACTTTTCAATTTACAATTATTTGAGCAAGGATATCTCATTTAAGTTTCAGTTTAGCGGCGAGGCCGGGAAACTGATGAGAATCAGCCATGACAGTATCACATTGGGTCCGAATGAAAGCAAAGAGCTTGAGCTGACAATAATGGCCAACCGCGATCCAGGAGTTTACAATGGGTACTTCCTGATAAGAGGCGATTACAATGAATCTGTGTCAGCGGAAATTACCATCCTTGAGCCGGACAAATTGCCTATTGAAGCTTTGCTCATGAGGCTTACGCCAGATGAAAAGGAAGTGATAGTTGGCGACCCCATAAAATTCAAGCTTGACATGAACAATCTCCTTGTTGACGAGGCATATCCTGTCAAAATTAATTATGAGATTCAGAGCATGAATTACAGCGATGTAATTTACACATTGCCGACTGATGAGATTGTTATCCGCACTGCGCACACCATACTGAAAAAGATGGACACAAAAGAGGATACGCCCATTGGGGATTATTTGATTACAGCCAGGGCGGAATACCTGAATCTCACAAGCGTTGTCACTTCAGTTGTCACAGTTACAAGGCCATTTTATCTTTATGCATTGTTCGGATTTTTGCCGCTGTGGTGGCTGCTCCCGATCCTGCTTGCATTGGTCACAGGCACTGCCGGCTACATCATTGTCAGGAAGAAGATTGAGGAGAAGAAAAAATACCAC